>DAONII010000152.1:2748-4210 GCA_035405085.1 bacterium
GGGTCTATGCTCTCGGCGTGCGAGCCCGGGCGCGCACCGCTCTTCTGCGAGCTGTAGTCGACCATCGGGAGGCCGTCCCTAGCCCGCCAGGTGGAGGCCGCAAGCGCAAGCGCCTCCGACAGCGGTTCGCCGTCGTTCTTGAGGGCGTGGTGGAAGGAGTCGAAAATAACGGGAACGCCGGTCGCGCCGTGCAGCCGCATACAGTCGGCGAGCCCAAAGAGCCGGTCGTCGTTCTCTATCGCCAGCCTTTTTTTGACCGCCTCGGGAAGCCCGGCGAAGCGCCCGGAGAAGCGGGCCAGGCTTTTCTCCCTGTCTCCGTATAGGCCTCCGATGTGAATCTGAATCTTCGCGGACCTTGAAAGTTCCATCGAGTCCAGCAACTCGCAGTGGTAGACCAGCTCGCGCAGGCTGGATTCGAATATCCTCTCTTCCAGCGCGTTTACAAGGACGAACTGGTCGGGGTGCATCGATATCCGCATGCCGGCCCTTTTGATGCGCCTGCCTATGGAAGCCAGCCGTTTTGCATAGAGGCGCTGCCATTTGAAGGTGCACACCGGGTGCGAAGCGAAAGGCACGATGCCCGACGAGATCCTCAAAAAACCCAGACCCGCCTTATCGTTGAATTCGATCATCAGCTCAAGGCAGGCGAGGTTCGCCTCTATCGATCCCCTTAGTTTCTCCTCGCTGTAGGAGCGCAGGCGGAAGGTTCGGCCCGAGCTGCATCCGATCGAGCGGTTGATGCACGGATAGCCGATCTTCACCTGGGAAGCCTCCCCTTGCCGGAGTCGGTGACGAGCATGAGCTCTTCGGGGTACGGTTCGAAGAAGGACTGGTCGAGCAGGTAGTCGGTCTCGAAGCGTATCGCCAGCTCGTGGAGGATGTTCACGGGCACGCTCATCGGGATACGCCCGTTTCTGTAGCGCTCGAGGGAATCAAGGAAGTACTTCCTCTCGGATGCCTTGATCTCCTTGGACACGTAGCCCAGCCCGTGCATCAGGACGTTTATTATCCTTCCGGTGCGGGGGATTTTGGCGAAGGCCGGGGAGAGCTTTTCCCCGTAGGCCTCTATCGCGTCGCGCGGCGAAAGCTTTTCATGGTTTGCTACGATCCTGCCGAGCTCCGAGAGGGCGCGCTGCGAGGCGGCCATGAGCATGAACTTCTTCTCGGAGTGGAAGCGCACCAGCTCCCGCATGGAGCCTGATTCGCGCACCCTCCGGAAATCCGCCTGCATGAATATGCGCGAGAGGAAGTGCTCCCTTATCCTCCAGTCGCCCAGCCTCGCCTCGTCCTCTATCGGAAGCGAGGGAAATCTCTTAGCGACATCGCCGCCGAAGAAGCCGCTCGTCTTGCCTATCACCCCGGTCTTCTCTATCCCCGGATACAGCTTGACGTCCTTTATCCCGCACGAGGGGGACCTGCTCTTGAGCAGAAAGCCGTCGACTCCCTCGAGGGAGGACAGGTA
>DAONII010000153.1:0-4201 GCA_035405085.1 bacterium
ACATAATCGGCCTCGACCCCCAGATACCGCCCACCTGGCAAAACCCGACCGCCGTAGAGGCTGTCACCGTAACCCAGTGGAAGATGATGCGCTGCCCGGTGGCGGAGGTGTTGGCCGGCAGGGAAGTGATAATGCAGGACTACTGCTGGAAGAACGTGAGCGTCTTCCCGGCCCCATGGAGTTTCTACCTGCTCAGCTGGTGGGAGAACGCATACGAGCTCCTCGACGAGGCAGGGGAGTGGTACCTCGAGCCGGGAACGCGCACGCTCTACTACGTGCCGCGCGAGGGCGAGGACATGACGACCGCAGAGGTCGAGCTGCCGGTGCTCGAGGCGCTCGTGGTCGGCTCGGGCGACGCGTCGCGACCGGTGAGCTTCATAAGGTTTGAGAACCTTGGCTTCATGCACGCAACCTGGAGCGGCCCCAACGGCCCGGACGGCTATGCGCTCGACCAGAGCGGTTTTCTTCTGGTCGGTTCAGACCACGGCCCGAACGCGATAGGCCACGATCCCGATACCGTAAGCGTTCCTGGAAATTTGAGCTTCTCCTACGCGCAAAACATAGTCTTTCAGAACAACTCCTTCGCGCATATGGGTGGAATTGCGCTCGACTTCGGCACGGGGAGCCAGGGAAACGAGATACTCGGAAACACATTCAGCGACATATCGGCGGCGGCGATAAAGGTGGGAGGCATAGCGCAGGAGGACCACCACCCGGTGGTCGACTCCCAGATTACGAAGGACAACCTCGTCGCCGACAACCTGATAGAGTACGCCGGGCAGGAATATTACGACGCGCCCGGAATCTACATCGGGTTCACGACAAGGAGCGTCGTTGAGCACAACGAGATAAGCCACGTCCCGTGGTCCGGCATAGCTATAGGATGGGGCTGGGGCCTTCTCGACCCCGGCGGCTTCACGGGGCTTCCAAACGCGACGCCGAACATGTGGGGGACTTTCGACACGCCGTCGGCGGCACAGGGTAACAGGATAACCCACAACAGGATAAGCCACTTTCTCGAAAAGCTCTGGGACGGGGGCGCGATCTACACGACCGGCTTTCAGGGGGCCTCGCTCGATGAGGGGCAGCTCATCGCCTGGAACGTAGCGACCGACAAAAGACCGGCTGCGGGGGGCAACACATTCTACACCGACGGCGGCAGCCGATACGTTACGCTCCTCGAGAACGTTTCGCTCTCCAACCCGCAGGGCTTCGTTGACTTCGGGCCCTGCCTCAAGGCCTCTTCTTTCGAAGAGCTCTGCGTATTCACCGATGTCGTACCCTACGGCGCCGACATGGGCGGGTGCGTGCCCTACGGCGACATGCTCTTCGAGAAAAACTACCTGCGCGACCACCTCGCCTTCTACGACATCTGCACGAACGACTACTACCCGAATGCCCCCACAGGGATGAGCTTCGTGGACAACGTGAAGGTGTCGAGCGCCGAAGAGGTGCCGGCTTCAATCCTCGAGGCCGCCGGCAGGCGGTGACGACCGGCGGATGTTTTCCGGCGTTTCGATCGGACCGTTGGCGCGCGGGCGACGCGCGCCTGATGCACACATTACGGAGCTGACCGTGCGGACGGCCGCGAATCATTCGTTGCGGGGTTGGTGCGCTGCGACGCTATGCCGCGAGCGCCGGCAATCCCTTGTGCTCTGCAAAACAAGATGGGCGAGCCATTTTTTTCCTTGCCGTTATGCCCTCCTTTGATAGTCATGCCGAAATCAAACAATCGTCATGCGTAAGGAGGTTCGAAATGAAGAAAGCGATCGCGGTGGGTGTATTCGCTCTTTTGATGTGCACGGCGGGCTATGCGGTGGCTGTCGACAACACGTTCGCCGACGGCGGATTCAAGTTTTCGATGAACTATCCCGAGAGCTGGAAGTCCGAGACCGAAACGCCCGGCGTGGAGGTCTCAAAGAGCATATTCGGCTTCAAGGTGGGCACGAAGATAGACGCGTCGAAGATATCGGACAAGGTCCCGTCCATGGTGAACGCGTGCTTTGCAGAGAAAAAATGCAGCCCCGGCGACATGAAAAAGGGCCCCGAGATGCACCTGATGATGATGGATCTGGCCGCCATGTCCAAGATGGGCAAGGGCGAGTCCGATTCTAAGAGGGACAAGAAGGGTTCGTCACCGTCCGACATGGCCGAAGAGCGCGACGACTGCAAGTTGATATCGCGCACGAGCACGCGCTGGGCGGGGCGCAAGGCGACGGACATGGTCATGTGCTGTCCGGACGGCAAGAAGAAGTGGCGCTGCACCGAATACCTGAGCATGCAGCGAAACGTCGGCAAGGCAAAGAACATGTACAACCTGATGTGCACGGTCCAGGAGAAGGGCAAGAACGACGAAGACGCGCGGCAGAAGGCGCTGGCGAAGTTCAACGGCGAGATGAAGCCGGTGTGCGACAAGGCCCGCACGAGCAGCAAGTTTCTAAAGTAGCGGGGTCTGCCGGTCCTTATCGTGGCTGCGCTTTGCCTTGGGTATGCCGGACCGGGTTTGCCCGACTTTATTTCTTGAGAGGTCGCCTTCGAAGGCGGCCTTTCTTGTGCAGGCGGTTCGGTGAGGGCGTGGTGCCCTTTCGGAAAGAGACAAGAAGATTCGAGGAAACGATCGGATGCTGAAAATTAGAACTCTCCACGCAATTCGCTCGATAATATGGATAACCGTTCCGGTGACTATAATCGTCGGGCAGTGGTTTCCCCTCGTGGGCTTCGTCGTGCCGGCCGTGATGGTCTCCGCTGTATTCACCAGCTACTATAAGCGCGGCCGGTATTTCTGCGCGACGTTCTGCCCGCGCGGCGCCTTCTACGACAAGGTGGTCGTTCACGTGAGCCCGAAGAGAAAGGCGCCGCTTTGGTTTCGCAGCGCCCCGTTCAGGTGGGGAATCGTTGTGTTGCTCATGGGACTCATGGTCTATCAGATAAGCCTGAACCCGGGCGACCCGGAACACTGGGGTAGGGTCTTCGTGCAAATCTGCCTCGTGACGACCGCCGTCGGAGTGGCCCTGGCCCTCTTCACGCATCCGAGGAGCTGGTGCTCCTTCTGCCCCATGGGTACTATACAGGCCTCGATAGGGAAGGGACGTAAGCAGAAATCGCCGAGCGCGGGTCAGTGCGAGTAGTAGACGTTCAAGACGTACTGCTGCATCATCCTGTGCGTGTTGAAGAAGGAGCCGTTGATAGCTATCGCGTGCTGCATTATGTTCATGAAGCGGTCGCGGTCGCGGTAGAAGAGCGGGATGATCGTCTTTTCGAGCTTCTCGTACAGGGAGGCGGCGTCGAGGGTGTGGTCGCGATGCTCGCCGTTGCCTATGACCTCGCTGCCTACCGACCAGCCGGTAAGGCCCTCGATGTGCCCCTCGATCCACCAGCCGTCCAGCACGCTGAGCTGAGGAACCCCGTTCAACGCCGCCTTCATGCCGCTCGTGCCCGAGGCCTCCATGGGCGGCTCCGGCGTGTTGAGCCAGATGTCGACGCCGGAGGTCATCATCCCGCCTAGCGTCATGTTGTAGTCTTCGAGGTAGGCGATCTTTATGTCGTTTGCCATCTCGCGCTTCGCGACGAATATCCTCTTTATGAGCTCCTTGCCCGCCTGGTCCTTCGGGTGCGCCTTGCCGGCGTAGACGATCTGTATCTTTCCGCACTCGTCCGAGAGCTTCTTCAGCACGGACATGTTCTGGAAAAGCAGGCCCGCCCGCTTGTAGGTAGCGAAGCGCCTTGCGAAGCCCAGCGTCAGCACGTTTTCGTCCATGCCGATTCCGGTCTCACGGTTTACCGTATCGATCAGGCGCCTCTTGCTGTGCATGTGTGCGTTCCATACCTCCTCCTTCGGGATGTTGAGCGCGTAGCGGAGGTTGAAGTTGTCCTCCCTCCAGAGAGGGATGTAGCGGTCGAAGAGTTCCTGGAGCGGTTCGGAGACCCATGTGGACGCATGAACGCCGTTTGTGATGGCGGCGATGTCATAGTCGGCGAACATCAGCCGCGTAACTTCGCCGTGCTTTCTGGCGACGCCGTTTATGTGGCGGCTGAGGTTGAGCGCGAGCGAGGTCATATTCAGCGTGTGCCCTTCGTGAAGCACCCCCTTGAGGGAGAAGAAGTCCTCGCGCGCGCCTATTATCCTGCGCGCGAGATCGGCCGGGAATTTGTCGTGTCCGGCCGGCACCGGCGTGTGGGTGGTGAAGACGCACTGCTTGCG
>DAONII010000154.1:0-4168 GCA_035405085.1 bacterium
CTCGACGGGCGCGGCCGCGGCGGCCGGCTTCACTATGAGCGGCGTCCTCGCCTCTCCCGCCTCGCCCCCGAGGGGTGAATCGGCAGCGGGTCCGAGCAATCGCGCCTCGCCTCTCTCGGCGATATTCTCCGTAGCCGAAAACGCGCTTCAAACCGCGCTCGTCTCATTCGCGAAGGACTTCCTCTCCGGCCTCTCTACAGGCGACGGAAAGGAAACCCGGCAACCGGAAGAAAAACCCGCCTCCCCGCCTGCAGGCGATTAATTTCTACCCGCCTCCCGCCTCCCGCCTCTTGCTTCTCGCTTCTTGCCTCTTGCCTCTTGCTTCTTGCTTCTTGCTTCTTGCTTCTCAGCTTCTCAGCTTCTCAGCTTCTCTAGCTTCTCAGCCTCTCACTTACTTTGCTTGCCTTGCTTGCTTTGCTTGCCTTGCCTGCGCCTTTAAGTTGCCTTGCCCCCCTCACGCCCCCCGAGCACCCCGATCATCTCCCGATGTATCGCGCCGTTCGAGGCAAGGATCTCCGTACCATATAGATTATATGGTCCGCCGTCAAACGACGTGACCATGCCCCCGGCCTCCCTGATGATTGCGACCCCGGCGGCCATGTCCCACGGCTTCAAGAAGAGTTCCCAGAAGCCGTCTATCCTCCCGCAGGCTACCCACGCGAGATCGATCGCGGCCGAGCCAGGGCGGCGCACTGCCCTCGCCCTCTTGATGAAAGCACAGAAATTGTCGAGGTTGTCGAGCGCCTCCCCCTCCTGAACGTTGTAGGCGAAGCCGGTAGCGAGGAGCGATTTGCGAAGTGAGCCGGCGTTTGAGACGCTTATCGGGCTGCCGTTCATGAAGGCGCCGCCCCCCTTCTTCGCCTCGAAGAGCTCGTTTCTGTTCGGGTCGAAGATCACTCCGGCGGTCAGCTCCCCCCTCTCCTCTAGCGCGATCGATACGCAGAAGAACGGAAAGCCGTGCGCGTAGTTCACGGTCCCGTCGAGGGGATCCACGATGAAGCGCGGCTTCGGCGCATCGCCGGCAGAACGGGAAGCGGATCCTTCAGGGGCGGCTGTCCCCTCCTCCGCAAGAAACTCGCAACCGGGAATTCGCCGCGAGAGCTCGCCGACTATGTACTTTTCACAAGCGCGGTCGACCTCGGTGACGAGGTTTATGACCCCCTTGTACTCGATGCTGTGCGCGTCGCAGAGGCGGGCCATCTGCATCCCGCCCGCCTTCCTCGCGACCTCGCCCATGATCGAAAGTGTCTCGCCCATCTTTTAGTCTCCTCCCCCGCTCAAAGCGCCCTGGCTACCGTTATCGCGGCCACTTCATCCGCCCCTGCATCCTTAAGAGGGCGAGCGCACCACGCGAGCGTCGCGCCGGTGGTCATCACGTCGTCGATAAGAAGGACCTTCGAACCCTCGAAGACCTTTCCCCGCCCTGGCTTCACCGAAAAGGCGCCGCGAACGTTCTCGGCGCGTTCCTCGCGCGAAAGCCCGACCTGCGGCTTCACGTCGCGCCCCCTCACGAGGCTGTCTAACTCAACCGGCACCGACATCAGCTTTCCAAGCCTCCTCGCGAGCAGCGCCGACTGGTTGAACCCCCTCTCGCGGAGACGCCTGGTATGCAGAGGCACCGGAACCAGCATATCGAAGCGGCCCGTTCGTGAGGCGGTCTCGAAGAGCTCCTGCGCGAAGTAACCGGCGATATCGAGGCGCCCGTTGTATTTGAAGCGGTGCAGGGCCTCCTGGATTCTGCCCTCGTAGGCGAAACACGAGAGGCATGGAGAGAGTATGGATTTCCCTATGCCGGGCGTGAAGGCCGGGCTCTCAAGGCGGCAGAGGGCCGCCTCGCAATCCGCGCAGGGCGCGCCGCTTCTCTCCACGAACAGGTCGCACAGCGGGCACCTGGGCGGAAAGACCGCATCCGCTATCTCCGCAAAAAGGCGAGTTAGAAAAGCCCCCCTCATGCCTTAAGCCTTGCATGAGGGGGGCCTGTCGCGCCACAAAAAATGGACGGCGGGGGAATATTTCCCCGCCTGGGCAGATCACTTCTTTGTAACCGGCACCTGCTGCCCGCCGAAAATCCACGTCGAGCCAGCCTCTATGGTGTATGCCGGGTCGCTCTTGAACACCTTCCCCGCGCTCGGGTCGTCGATGAGGCCGGCGCCGTACGCGAGCTTCACCAGAGCCGAGTGAAAGACGACGGAGGAAACTGCTGAAGCGTCGCTTCCTCCCGAGATCGCCCTGAAAGCCGCCTCGACGATGTCCGTTCTCTCCTCCCCCTTGATTACCTTCCAAACCGAGGGGGACGAGATGGAGAAATCCTCGACGACCGCCCTGCGCTCCGGGTTCAGCTTCGAGAGATAGGAATCCAGAGCAGCCGAGCCGGCCGAGGCGACACCGCCGAAGCGCTTTTCGCCGGGGGCATCAACCCCGAGGACGACCTCGCCGCCCTTCGGCCTGTGCGCCAGCTCAACGCCCTTTATCGAGATCCCGCCGCCGGAGGAGCCAGAGCCGGAACCGGACTTGGACGACTTTCCCTTCTTCCGAACCACGATCGTCGCCTTCGGAGGCCTCGCCTTGAGCGCCTCCGGCAACGGCGAAAAGACCTGGTTTTCGAAATACTCGACTCCCAGCTTTCCGAGCTTACCGACGACCTCGACCTTGAACTGGTAGAGCACCCCCGGGCCTGCATTTAGACCGCTGTCCGCGCGTCCCTTGGCGTTTTCCATTAGCGCCTGCTCGTAGAGCTCTATGCGCCGGCCCTTCACATAGTCCTTCGCGAACTTGTTGTAGCCCACCTCCGGCTCGAGGACATCCGCGGCCCTCTTGAGAAGAACGGCCGACTTCATCTGTCTGCCCATCCTCGCATAGTGATGTGCGCCGATCTGAAGAAGGTAGGAGGCGAGGATGTGATTCTTAGCCTCTTCGAAACTCTGAGCCCCACGCTCCAGGCCCTTGACGCCCCCATCCATTGTCGCCAGATAATCTGAGAAGGTCTCGAGCACGGTCGCAGATTCGAAACCGGCCATCATCGCGCGGTACATCGAGGTGGCCACGCTGTAGTAGAGGTGATCCTGCTGAAGCTCCGCGTACGGCTCGCCCAGCTTGAGCGCAGTCGAGTACATGAGCATCTCGACCCTTCTCTCCTCGTAGGGCAGATCGCGCACAGGAGAGCCGTCGCGGATCTCCTCGTCGGCAAGCGCGATTCGGTGCATGTCGGCTATCCAGGCGTTGGCCAGGCCCTCGACTGTTATGTGCCTTATCGCCGCGCCGATCCTGTACACGGATTCGTAGTCGTTCGGAAGAACGCCCCCCTTCATGTAGAGGGTTAGGTCCAGGGCCGGGATCCTGGTCTCACGGGCCATCCTGTCGACGCTCCCGCCGAACCAGACGTTCATCACGTCCTTAAGGGCGCGCGCGAACGCGAACTTCTCTATGCGCCCGGAGAGCAGATCGTCGACCGACGGGAGGACGACCTTCTCCGAAGCTCCTTCTCCGTGGAAGGTCGTTGGATACGGCGTCACGTTGTTGCGCGAGAGGTATTTTTCGAGGCGGACGAGCGCGGGCCTGGTGAAGACATCGCCATTTTGCTTGAGCCAATTCTTCAAGAAAAGCACCTGGCTCTCGGGCCTGCCGTTTGCGTCTATGGTCCCCAATATGTCCGCCGCGAAATCCTCGTTGAACTGATCGGGGAGGTTCGTCCTCTGAAAGACCTCGGGATAGAGGATCGCAAGGTCGCCGTAAAAGGCAGTCTCGTAGGCATCCTCGAACGATGCCTGGCTTGCGCCTTCTCCGATAAGCTCCAGGATCTCCTGCCGATCGTCCTCTTTGCCGCCGTCGGCCTGACCCACGAGCGCGTTTGAAATCATTCGAAAATCCATGCTCATATGCTCCTCCGTATGCGGCCTTAATTCAGCCGGGCCTTTATATATCGGCCGAAATCCGGAAATGTTGCCTGTTTTTTTGGGTGCGAAGAGTCGCCGGATTGAAACTGGAATTAAAGCCAGAAACAGGAGGGCCGCTTCTAGCCTGAAAATCTAACCAAGGTCAAGCGGAAAGCGCTTAAAAGAAAGGGCCTAAAGGCATGAGCCGGCTCTTTCAGCTTTTGGAACTGAATTTTACACGAGGGGCGTCGTGCCATAATCTTTCCAGATTATAGTATTCGCGGTCCGTATCGTAG
>DAONII010000155.1:0-4163 GCA_035405085.1 bacterium
AGAGAAAACTTTTCGTGTTCAATGCTCTGAATTAAGTGTCGTGTCCCCGGAATTACGGAATTATGCGGAATTAAAAAAGGGGGCTCCAAAAACGGAGCCCCTTTTATTTTGCGGAGAGGGCGGGATTCGAACCCGCGGTACCCGTTAAGGTACAACTGATTAGCAGTCAGTTGGAATCGGCCACTCTCCCACCTCTCCGGAAATCTCATATGATATGCGGCGGGTGCCGAAAACTCTTTGTTACTACAATGGCTTAGCCGTTTTGTCCAGCAGAACAATCCGGCAATCCGGGGACACGACACTTAACTCCTGCTCTTGGGTCCGGGTCTCTGCCGTCTCAGGCGCCTGCCCGTTAACAACTCGAGCTGCCTCACAAAACCATCGTCCCCAACTGGCCTCCCCGTTCTGGCGCTCTTCCGTAAGACCTTCAGATGTCGATCGTCATCTGGATCACGCAGAAATGCTCGCCAATCATCGACTACCAACACCTTTTGCTCGTCTCCCGATAAACATCCGTCCGCCTCGCCCAAAACATGCGCCCGAGCGCTCGACCATTGATATTCTTCAGCGTGGATTACGATGCCGGCGCGAACAGGATTCCGCTCAACATACCGAATAGCCGCATACAGATGACGTTCGTCCAACGGGCTCGACGAAAATCGACCTTGCCACAAAAAACCGCGCCAGCCCTCGCGAAAGTTGACTCGCCTCGTATAGCCTCGGTGCGTGTCGCCAATCGCACGTGCCAAGGCGTTAGTCGTTTGGGGAACGGCAACGACATGGACATGATTGTCCATGAGGCAATAGGCCCATACCGACACGCCGTTAATCCTGGCATTCTCCGCCAGCAGCGCCAGGTAGAAAAGCCGATCCTCACTCGAGAAGAATACCCTCTGCCGCCTGTTACCGCGCTGAACGACGTGATGCGGTATATCGGGAATAACAACTCGGGCCATCCGCGCCATGGGTTTTTGCTCTAGCACAATGCGTGCCAATCATCACCGGTGCGGAATTAAAGCGCTTTCTCTATTAAAGAACGACCCGTCGTGTTCCATATCCCGAATTAAGTGTCGTGTCCCCGGAATTGGGAATCGCTGGCTACTTCACCGAGTAGCCGCGCCCCTCGAGGCAGGCCGCATAGGCGCGGTTGAAGTTGTCGTGCGCCTGCTCCTGCGCCTGGGCCGCGGCCTGCTGCGCCTGGGCCTTCTCCTCGCGGCGCTCTTGGCGCTGCTTCCTTCCGCCGCGCATGCCGCCGGCCGCCGCGCCAATCGCGGCCCCTTTGCCGGCGTCACCGGCGATGGCGCCAACCACCGCCCCGCCGGCCGCACCGCGGCCCGCACCCTTTACGCGCTCGCCCTTCGGGCCCGAACTCCCCGCCCCAGCCTGAGCTGCTGCGGAGCCAGCGGAAGAGGAGCTCCCGGCGTTCTTCTCGGCCCACGCGCGGCACTCCGACTTGTCCTTCTCCATCTTCTTTTCGCTCTGGCCCTTGGCCGGGTAGACGATGGGCTCGGAGGCGAAGAGATCCGCCGAAACAAAGGAGACTATCGCCGCAAAAGCGAGTGCTGTAAAGATACCGCAATTCACCCTTTTCATAGCCTTCCTCCTTTATCGGGGACACGGCACTTAATTCAGAGTATTGAAAAAAAAGGTACCTTTGAATTAAGTGTCGTGTCCCCAGAATTAAAGAATTATGCGGAATTACTTCTTCAAAAGAAGAGTGGCAAGATAGAAGATGCCGCCGCGCGATACCTTCGCGCCGGGCATCATCGTGGTGGTGGTCTTAACATCCGCCACTTCGTAGAGGTGGAGCTCCGGGTCGGCGAGCACGGAGGCGACTCGTTTCTCGAGCTCCTGCGGGCTTGTCGCCTCGACGATTTTGACTTTGAATTTCACCTTTCCCCGTTTCCCGTTTCCTGTTTCCTCGAGATTTTCTCTATTCCGCCCATGTAGGGCCTTAAAGCTTCCGGCACTACCACGCTGCCGTCTGCCTGCTGGTAGTTTTCGAGGATCGCTATGAGCGCTCGGCTCACCGCGATCGCGGTTCCGTTCAGCATGTAGGCGAAGAGCGGTTTCTTCTCCCCTTCGCGCCTGAAGCGTATGCCTAAGCGCCTGGCCTGGTAGTCCGTGCAGTTGGAGGTCGACGTGACCTCTCCGTAGGAGCCGACGTCGCCGCGGCCCGGCATCCACGCCTCCAGATCGTACTTCCTGTAGGCCGGTCCGCCCAGATCCCCGGTGCAGATGTCGAGGACGCGGTACGGAATGCCCAGCCCCCGAAAGAGCTTTTCCTCGAGACCCACGAACTCCTCGTGCGTCTCCTCGGCTTTCTCCGGCGTCGTGAACGCGAACATCTCGACCTTCGTAAACTGGTGCACTCGGTAGAGGCCTTTTGACTCGCGGCCGGCCGAGCCGGCCTCGGTCCTGAAACAGTGCGAAACGCCAACGTATTTCAGCGGGAGCTTCGCCTCGTCAAGGATTGTGTCGGCGAGCATACCGCCGAGAGTGATCTCGGCCGTGGCTATGAGGCATAGATCGGTCTTATCCACGGAGTATATCTGCGTCTCCTCGCCGCGCGGGTTGAAGCCGATGCCGTCGAGTATCGAGGCGCGCGCCAGGTCCGGGGTCATGACCGGGCTGAAGCCTTCGGGCCTGAGCGCGTGAAGCGCGTAGAGGATCAGCGCCTGCTCCAAAAGCACCGCCTCGTTCTTCAGGTAATAGAACTTCTGGCCGGCGACCTTCGCGCCGGAGTCGAAGTCGATGAGGTCGAGCCTCTGGCCCAGCTCGACGTGGTCGAGCGGCCTGAAGTCGAATTTCGCCGGCTCGCCCCACCTTCGTATCTCGCGATTGCCATCCTCCGTGGCGGCCACAGGCACATCCGGATGAGTCATGTTGGGGATGAGGCGGATAAGCCCGCCGAGCTCTGCCTCCGCCCTGACCACCGCCTCCTGCGCCTCGGACTCGGCGGCCTTTAAGCCTCGCCCATCCTCGATGAGCTTCGCGCGCGCCTCCGGCTCCAGCTTCCCCTTCATCTTCTGCGCGGTTTCGTTCTGGCGGCGGCGAATCTCCTCGACGGCCACGATCCGGGAGCGCCGCTCCTCGTCGAGAGAGAGCACTCTCTCGATGTCGACCTTCACGTTGCGGTTCGCGCAATTCCTTCGAACCGCTTCGGCGTTATCGCGTATGAATTTGATGTCGAGCATACAAAACAGGCTCAAGGTCAAAGAATTCCGGGGACACGACACTTAATTCAAAGCATTGGACACGAAAGGTTTTCCCGGAATTAAGTGTCGTGTCCCCGGAATTCGGAATTATTTACCTTACCGCTTCAGCTCCGACTCGATGATCTCCTTGAACGACTCGTAGGGCTGGGCGCCGGAGATCAGGATCCCGTTTATGAAGAACGCCGGAGTGCCCGTGACTCCAGCGTACATCCCAGCCTTCGTGAAATCGTCCACGAGCTTCGCGTACTTGTCCGACGAGAGGCACTTCTCGAAATCGGAGACGTTGAGCTTCAGGTCGCGGGCGTATTTCTTGAGGTCCTCGAGGCCCATCTTCGTCTGGTTGTCGAATATCTTGCGGTTGAACTCGAAGTACTTCCCCTCATCCCCGGCACAGTGCGCGGCCTCGTGCGCCTTCTTCGCCTCCTTGTGGAAGTTCAGCGGGAAATCCATAAACGTGTAGCTCATCTTCCCCTTGTACTCGTCCACGAGGCGCCAGATCGTGGGGCGCACGCGCTTGCAATACGGGCACTGGTAGTCCGAGAACTCTATAATAGTGATCTTCGCGTCCTTCTCGCCCATCGTAGGGGCGTCCTTTATATCGACGTATATGCGCGGCGGCTCGAGGTTTATCTTTACGTCGGCCGCCTCCTTGAGGCCCTTGATGAGGTCCGTACGGGCGCGCATGCGGCGGTTCGCCTTAAGGTAGTCGGCGATCTGCCCCTTCACCTCGTCGTAGCTCTTTTTCAGACGGTCCTTGCTGGTATCGTAGAGGGCCTTGATCTCCTCCTCGGAGGGCGCGGCGACCTTGGAGTCGAGCTCCTCGGCAAGGTACTTTTCAGCGCTCAGCCCCTTCTTCTTCGCGGCGTCCTCGATCAGGCGCTCCTCGATCAGGCCGTCGAGAGCGCGCTTCTTCGTCCGGTAGATCTCGGTCTCGATCTTCTGCAG
>DAONII010000156.1:0-4120 GCA_035405085.1 bacterium
TGCAGCGCCGTGATCCCGTCACGCGTGCCGCAGACCTTGAAGTCCATGTCGCCCAGGTGATCCTCGTCGCCCAGGATGTCTGTCAAAACCGCCGTGTCGTCGTTCTCCTTTATGAGCCCCATCGCCACGCCGGCTACCGGAGCAGAGATCGGAACGCCCGCGTCCATGAGCGATAGCGTCGAACCGCACACGGTGGCCATCGAAGAGCTGCCGTTGGATTCGAGCACCTCGGAAACTATGCGTATCGTGTAAGGGAAATCGTCCTCGTTCGGCAGCACCCGCATGATCGCGCGCTCTGCGAGCGCCCCATGGCCTACCTCGCGGCGGCCTGCGCTCCTGAGGAACTTCACCTCGCCCACGCAGAACGGCGGGAAGTTATAGTGCAACATGAACTTCTTGTAGTAGTCCTGCGTGATGTTCTCGATGAGCTGCTGGTCGCGCTTCGTGCCCAGCGTCACCGCGGCCAGCGCCTGCGTCTCGCCGCGCGTGAACAGCGCCGACCCGTGCGCGCGCGGCAGCTGCGCCACGTCGCAGGTTATCGGGCGGACGTCGGTCAGCCCCCTGCCGTCTATCCTCTTCCCGTCGGAGAGGATCATGCCCCGCACCAGGTCGCGCTTGATCCCGGAGAAGACCTCCTTCACCTGGCCGGAGAGAGAGCTCTCGTCCCCCTCAGGCACCAGCTTCTCGACGACCTCCTTCTTGAGGATGTCGAGCGCCTCGTAGCGCTCCATCTTCGTGGGGATCGTCACCGTCTCCTTCAGGCGGCTCCCCAGAAACTCCTTAACCTGCTTCTCGACTGCGGAGAGGTCCGGCAGCGTCGGGTCGGCCCACTTCCCCTTGCCCACCATCTTCTGGAGCTCAAGCTGCGCGTCTATCGCCGGCTGCATCTCCTTGTGGGCGAATATCAGCGCCTCTATCATCTCCTCCTCGGGAACCATCTTCGCCCCGCCCTCCACCATGACTATCGCGTCGCGAGTGCCGGCGACTATTACGTCGACATCCGAGTTCTGCCTCTGCTCCTCCGTCGGGTTGCACAGGAGCTTTCCGTCCATGCGGCCGACGCGCACGCAGGCGACCGGGCCCTTGAACGGATAAGGCGAAATCGTTAGCGCCGCGGATGCGCCGGTCATGCCAAGCGTATCCGGGTCGTGGTCGTTGTCGCAGGAGAGCACGGTGGCGATCACCTGCGTCTCGTGGAAGTAGCCATCGGGAAAGAGCGGGCGGATCGGGCGGTCGATGAGGCGGCTCGTCAAGACCTCGCGCTCGGTCGGGCGCCCCTCCCTCTTGAAAAAACCGCCCGGGATCTTGCCCGCGGCGAAGGTCTTCTCTATGTAATCGACCGTAAGAGGAAGGAAATCGCCCCCTTCCCTCGGCTCGCTCTTCGCCTGCGCGGTGACGAGCACCACGGAATCGCCGTAGCGAACGACCACTGAGCCGCCGGCCTGCTTTGCCATCTTGCCGGTCTCGAGCGTCAGCTTTCGCCCTCCAAGCATAGTCTCGATCTTTTTAGGCATAAACCTCTCCTTGTTCACTGTGCGTGAACTCTAGTGAATGCGAAGAAACCTGCAGGCTGAATTGCTCTGCATATTCCCCGAATAGAAAATTTATGGAAGGCCACTAAGAGGGGGATCTACTGATAACTTACGAAAACGCTCGCCCGCGGCGAGCGTTTTTTTAAATTATCAGCTCCCTGTCTGCCCTCGTGCCCTTCCGGAATCGATCCGGCCCTGTGCGGGCCGGTCAAAAAGCCACGGGATCCTTCGCTTCGCTCAGGATGACTTGGCGCTACAGCGCCAAGTCACTTCCTGATTCCAAGCTCGCCGATGATCTTCTTGTAGCCCTCTACGTCGTGCTTCTTCAGGTAGCTCAGGAGCTTGCGGCGGCGGCCGACCATCTTGAGCAGACCGCGGCGGCTCGCGTGATCCTTCGCGTGCGCAGTAAAGTGCGGCGAGAGGCCGTTTATGCGCTCTGAGAGGAGCGCTATCTGGACCTCGGCTGAGCCGGTGTCGCCTTCATGGCGATGGAATTTGCCGATGACTTCGTTCTTTTTCTCTTTTGCGAGTGCCATAGGGTTTGCGCCTCTAGCATATAAGATGCTTTGATGTAAAGGTAATTTTCGCCTTTGGTGTAAATATCAAATATAGCACAACAATCCACGATCAAACGGTCGGCTTCGAAGCATCATCGGCAAAGAACGCCTAAAAGCACCCTATCTGGGCAGCTCTGCCAGCACCTTTGAGACCGCCGCGGCCACCCTGGCCTTGGTCTCTCCGACCGAGCCCTTCACGCGGAAGCCGGCCGCGCGGACGTGGCCGCCGCCGCCGAAGGTGCGCGCCAACGCCGCCACGTCCACGAAGTCCTTCGAGCGCATGCTCACCTTCGTGCGCCCGTCCTCCATCTCGCGGAAGAGCGCGGAGACCTCCACGCCCTCGATGGCCCTTGGGTAGGTGGCGAACTCGTCTGAGAGCTCCATCGTGGCGCCGGCCTTCGAGAGCATCCCCTGCGTGACGTCCATTGAGGCGTAGCGCCCCTCCTGCGAGATATCGAGCGATGCGAGCGAGAGGGCCAACAGCTTCATCCGGCATGCCGGGTGCGATTCCTCGAGGTGCTTCGATACGTTCCACGGGTTTGCGCCGGCTCGCACCAGATCCGAGGCGAGCGCGAAGCTCTCGGCGGTGGTGCTCGAATACTTGAAGAAGCCGGTGTCCACTACGAGCGTCGTGTATATGCACTGCGCGAAGCCGGAATCAGGCTCGAAGCCGGCTCGGCGCATGAGACGCAATACTACCTCGCCGGTCGAGGCCGCCGCGCTGTCGAGGAGTGTCACGTCGGCCTCGCAGTCGTCGAGCAGGTGGTGGTCTACGCAGACGACGGAAGAAAACCCCTTCGACCCGGCGAACTCATCGGAGATCCGCTTTCTCTGGCCGCAGTCGACCATGATCGCCATATCGTAGCTCTTCGAGAAATCGACGGAGCTTGAAACGAGATTCGCGTTCGGCAGAAAGGAGAGGTTCGCCGGAACGCCGTCGCGGTTGTAGAGGGTTGCCTTCTTGCCAAGCTTCGAAAGGAGCATCCCCATCGCGATCGTCGAGCCTATCGCGTCTCCATCGGGGCTGTAGTGGGAGGCGACTACGAAGCTCTCGCCCTTTTTGAGCATCCCTATGAAGGATTCGTATTCGTTCATATCGCCGCTCCCATTCGGCCCAAACGCCGCCCTCGAATCCGGCCATGAAAAATCCAGGCCGAACGGGGATGCCTTGGGTCACGGGTTATCGTGCACCCTCTTCAACAGCTCCTCGATCCTGTTTTCCTCGTCTATCGCATCGTCGTAGAAGAACTTGAACTCGGGCATGAACTTCAAAGTTATCTCGGCGCCGACCCTGCGCTTCAAGAAACCGCCCGCGCTTGAGAGCCCCCGGGCAGCCGCCTCCTTCGCCGCCTCGCCGGCACCCGCCATGTGAAAATAGACGTATGCGGTGCGCAGGTCGCGCGTCATCCTGACCCTGGTGACGCAAACCCCCTCGAGGCGCGGGTCAGAGAGATCCGACACGACAGCCGCCGCGACTATGCGGTGGATCTCTTCGGCCACCCTCTCGGTGCGGTCGTACGGTAGATGCGCCGGACGGCTGCCTCTCATATGTGCATTATCTCCGTGTAGCGGTCCAGGACGAGGACGTCGGACTCGTCGGCTATGAAGTTGACCACCCGCTGGATCACGCCCTCTATCACACCGTGGTCGTTTCCAACCGCTGCAAAGCCCATCTCGGCACGCTGCCAGAGGTTTTGATGTTCGGTTTCCGCCACCGCGATACCGAAGCGGCTTGCGGCGCGATCCTTTATCTTCCTGAGCACCCGGCGCTTGTCCTTCAGCGAACGGCAACCGGGGATTCTTAGATCGAGTTTGCAGACGCCGACGACCATCAGGTGACCTGTGAACCGTGACCTGTAACCAGTGACAAGCTTGAAACAACAAACAACCGCCGCAACCAGAGATCCTCACCGTGCAGGTAACCGGTTTCGAATCTCCGGTCACCGGTTACATGTCACGTGTCACGGCTTTAGAGCGTTGCCGCCTTCTTCTCTATTATATAAGCCTCGATGACGTCGCCCTGCTTCACGT
>DAONII010000157.1:0-4105 GCA_035405085.1 bacterium
TCATGGCTTTGAGCACAGCAGCGGTCTATTGTATACAAAAGGCTGGCAGCGACCGGCCAACTGCTAACGGTTGGAGTATGTGGAAGACAGAGGACGGGACGTTGTTGAATGACGTGTACGAGGAGTTCAGCTCAAGCAAGACAAGGGAAACACCCTAACCCCCTGCCCCACGTTTCACAGGATGCTATTAGGGCGTGTCATCCGGGGTCACGCGGCTGGTTTTGGGGATAGTGGGGAATATATTGCCCGCCTGGGCAAAAATGATCGGCTGAGGAAAACCCTCGGGCTGGGGGCGAAAGCGCTACCATCCTGCCGCCACCTGCTCCTCCGACGAGGGCTTTAATTCTTTTGACATCCACGCCCAACTTAACTAACTGGAATAAATGGGGATTGGGGAGGGGGATGAGTTTACGCCCCCTGCCCGCCAAAGGCCACCAGCCCGACGGGCGGAGGTCTTTTTTTTTGAATCGAGGACATGCGCGACCACGCGCGCAGCACCGGAACGGAGGAAACCATGGCTGAGTATGTCAATCTCCTGAAGAACGACCCGGCAGCCTCGCGCATCTACGCGCAGCTCAAAAAAAACGGCGTCAAGGATGAGGAGCTCGACCGCGGCTCGATCACCCTTAACGATCAAAAGAAGCCGCAACTTCTGTGGAAGGAAAACGGAAACGTGGAGCCCCAGGAGGTGTACGATTATGTGCTCGCCCGGCCTGAAAAATACGGCGACCTGTTCATAAAGGAGACCGGCCTTACGATTCCCTGGAGCATACCGGAAAAATCGAAGCGTACCGAGAAGATGCGCCGCTACGTCGAATGGATGGAGTCGCAGGTTTCCTCGGTGAAGGATGAGATGTCGAAGGCCGGGATCGCCGAGAAAAATCCGCGATACACGGACACCCTGATCGCAAGCCTGCTTTTCATGATCGAAGGGAAGGAGCCCGAAGCGATGATGAAGGGCTTCGACAAATCCCTGCTCGTAGCCCTGGCCGGCAGGCGAAAGGAACCGCCGTGGGGCGCCGAAACATGCCCGAAGGCGGTAACCCTCGTCGACCACATCGAGGGCGACTGCAAGTTAGACGACGTCACCAGAATCGCAACATACGGTAATTCGTTCACGATGGCCGGCCTTAAACCCGTGTGGTCCGTAATAACCGAAAAGGATGGCAATAAGATATACTTTCCAACGATTGGGGATGACCGCGGCAACATGATCTTCCCTCCCCCTTCCGTTGCTTTGCAGCGCATAGCCTCACCACGATTGCTGATCGCAGACTGGTCGCACAAGCTCCTATCGTCCAAAGAGCCAACCGTAGCCGCCGACATCCTCGAGGCAGCCACCAGACTCTCGGACGAGTTCCACGAATCTCACAGAGAAATGGCTCTCTGGCATATCGAAAACACCGGACGCCAGGACAAGGTGGAACAGGCACTGAAAAGGATTCTCGAGATGAGGCCCGACGATGTGGTCGCCCGTAAGGGCCTTGCCAGCGCTCTCATCAAGCAAAATAAGATAGAGGAAGCCGCGGAACAGCTGCGCATCGTGGCTTCCGGCAAGGTTTCCGTCGAAACGCGAAACGAGATTCTATTGGGGCTGTTCGATCTGCTGAAATCGCTGAACAGGCTCGACGAGGCGCTGGACGCGGCCAAGGGTCTCGACCTTTCGGCCCTGAAGCGGGATCAGCTCATAAATTACCACAACGTAGCCGGCCACTGGCTGTTAAACGCCGGTCGGTACGAGGAGGGAAAGAATCACATAAGCAAGGCGGTCAAGCTCGATCCCACCAATTTGGAGCTGCTGCAAACTCTGGTTTTGGCCGACATCCTGACCTCGGATCTAAACGCAGCGCTGGCGGCGGTTAAAGCATACATGAGCAAGGCACCCGCCTCCGTCGACGGCTTCGTTCTGCTGGCAAAGGTTTACTCGGAAATGAAGAATTTCCCCAAAACGGCGGATGCCTACGAAGAGGCGATAGCCCTGGAACCTAAGAACAGGGAACTGTGGGAACTGCTGCTCAAGGCCCACAGCCTCTCGGGCGATTCCGAAGAATTCTTTTCCGCCTGTGAGAGGTGCGCTCTCCAGTTTCCCAAAGACGCCTCAGCCCTGGCGCGCATCGCGAAAATGTATGCCGACGCGGGAGACGCTTCAGGCGCGGCAAGGCACTCAGACGCGGCGCTGGCGGTAGATCCGGCCAACACCATAGCCCTGACTGTCAAGGCGAGGGTACTCAGCAGCGCCGGCGACAAACTCGGCGCCGCGGAGCTCCTGCAGAAGGCGACCTCCATCGACCCTTCCGACAGCGAAGCGTGGAGTATGCTCGGCAATATCAATCTGGAGCTCAAGCGTTACGGCCCGGCCATAGTCTACTTTCAAAAGGCCGTGGAAGTCGACAACTCCGCTCCTGCACCAAACGTCCTGCTCGGCTTTCTGTATAACGATCTGGGGCGAAAATCGGAGTCTGCCGAGGCCTTCGGGCGGGCGGACCCTTCCCGAATGAGCAAAGACGATCGCTTCATCTACCACTCGGGTTACTCCGTGGTGCTTCTATCCCTCAAGAGGTACCCGGAAGCGAAGGAGCAGGCGCTGAAGGCCGTGGCCATCAACCCCTCACACGCCAAGTCGCACCAGAACCTCGCAGAAGCGTGTTATAGGCAAAGCGAGTTCGAATGCGCTCTCAGGCACTCTCTCCTTTCGGTCAAGTTCGATCCGACTTCGACATTCTCCCTGACTATGCTTGCCAACACCTACCGCGGATTGGGGCGTCACGAGGAAGCATATCGCACGTTTAAAGAGGTCGTCGCGCACAATCCTGACCAGTGGTTTTTTCTCTTCGATCTGGGAGTTTCCGCTGTGGACGCTAAACGCCTGAAGGAGGCTGATAAGATTGCGGCTGATCTTAAGGAACACCCGGACCCGTCGGCACGGATTGCAGGCCAAGCGTTCGGAGGCCTCGTGCTCATGGAACGAGGCATGATAGACGAGGCGCTTGCCGCCATTACGAAGGCCCTGGACGCCAACATATTACACCCCGCTTTAGCTTTCCGCGCGGGCCTTATCAAACTGCACAAGGGGCTCACCGAAGAAGCCTTGAAGCTCATGAACCTTGCCGTCAAACTCAGCCCCGAAAGCGCGGTCGCTCACCACTATCTGGGCGTCGTTCAGGCGATTGCCGGGGACTTCGCCGGGGCCGAGAATTCCATACGCCATTCGCTCAAGATCAACCCCTCGGACACGCTCGCAAAGAAGAACCTCGCGCGCGTTATTGGGAAGAAGCCGCCTATTCTGCCCCCCATCGTAAAGGACAAGAAGTCCAAGGCGAAGTAAAAGCGGGCAAACCGGTTCGCGGGACCGGGCATGCTTTCCCTTGCCTATGCAAGCGGGGCAGCTGGAGATGCGTGGTTTACGGGCGCGGCGTTACTAAAAACTCGCGTCAGTCAAAATCAGGGATGCCGACCCAGGTGCCGTCCGGGGCGAGCTTTGGCTTGCCGCCGACCCAGCTTCCGTCGGGTGCAAGCTGTGGCCTTCCACCAACCCAGTCGCCATCGGGTGCTAACTGGGGCTTACCACCAACCCAGGATCCATCAGGCGCTAACTGGGGTTTACCTCCGACCCAGGAGCCGTCAGGGGCAAGCTGGGGCCTGCCGCCCACCCAAGAGCCGTCCGGGGCCATCCTTGGGTTCTGAATCTGGGCGAACGTCGCCCCCGCCGGGAAAAGAAGCGCAACAGCCACGATCAACGCCAATAGAGTCTTCATAAGAGCTCCTTCGTCTTCGTAAGGGCCGCAGAGGTGAGGGGCCGGGCGGAGGGGAGCCGACCCGGCCCCTCGTGCTGCGAGCGCCGCCGGAGGATCACCGGCGGTACTTGTTGCCGCGCTTTACCTTCACCGGGGCCTCCTCCTCAACCTCCCCTGCCGCACCTGCTGCCGCCTCAGCCGCTTCGAGCTTCTTTGCCTGCTCGAGCGCCGCCTCCTTGGCCGCCTTCTCCTGCTCATTCTTCGCGGCCTTGAGCTCCTTCTCGGTAGGCGCGGCGTCCTCGTAAACGATCGTCTGGCCGCTGATCGCCTGCAACTGCTGGCCGAAGGCGAAGCCGTACTTCTTCTTGAGC
>DAONII010000158.1:0-4078 GCA_035405085.1 bacterium
TACAGCGCAGCGCATCTGATTGAAAACGAAGTGAAGAAGCTTCGGCTGCTTTGGCTGCCCTGAACCGACACCTGCCGAGGAGTCTTCAGATTTTACAACTCATCCTGCCTCTCCCCCTCCTCGAGCCTCGGCGGCGCATCCTCCATGAACTCACCCTCTATTGCGGGGTGCTCACCGGCGGGGCCCTGAAGGGCCGCGAGGGTCCGACGCATTCGGCTCCCCTGCACTATCATTATTATGAGCGCCGAAGAAAGGACGATGAGGAGCACGAAGAATACAAGCATATAGGCCTTCAGCCTCCCCTTGGACTCCTCGTCCACCTTGAGGCCCATGACCTCGTGCGCGACCGCGGGCGCCTTCCCGGACTGGACTGCGGCCGGCGGCGGCAACCCGGGTGCACGGGTAGGAAGGGTCTTCACATCGCCCGGCTTCAGCGGCTGGTCGGGCGTCTGCAGGTAGCTTATGATCACCGTCACGTCGCGCGGGTTCATCCCCTCCACCGCGTTCGCGACGAACTGCTGGATCCTCGGCTCGGTGACAGAATCTGTTCCGACGGTCTCCGGCTTTATCTTCACCACGACGGATGCCGTGGGGCGCTGAAGCTTCTGCTCCTCGGGGCCCGCGAACTCGTTTCTGGCGGGGACGTTTAAGACGACGTCGGCGTCGATAACCTGCGGAATCCTCCTGAGCGAATTGATTATCTCCCCCTTCAGCGCGAGCAGAAAGCGGGCCTTCTGCTCGTCGGGGGTCGGTATGAGCCCCTTCTCCTTGTAGACACCCGTGAGACCGAGCTCCTTTCGGCGCGGCAGGTTGTGCTGAACGAGAAGCGAGCGCGCCTTGACCATGTCCGCCTCACGGACCTCGATCGCGTAGCTCGTCTCGTTCTGGACTATGACCTTCTTCTTCGTAGGCCGTATGCCGTTCTCGGAGAGGAGAACCAGCATCTCGTTGGCCTCCTCCTCGGAAAGGTTCTGGTAGAGCTCTATCCGGCCACAGGACGAGAGGAAAAGTGCCGCCATACAGATGACGGCCACGAGAAAAACACGCGGAGAGTGCTTTGAATTCATAGAGCTCCTTTCACTTCTTCGACCTCCCCTTCTGCGGGGCTATTAAACCCTTCCTTATCGCTTCCATGAGAGCCTTGGCGAAATCGCCGGCGCCCCCCTTGTCGGATCTGGAGACGTCGCGCAGCAGATCCTTGGCCTCGTCCTCCCTGCCGGCGAAGAAGAGCGCCTCGCCCAGATATACCTTCGCGAAGGCGCTCTTCGAATCGAGCTTGAGCGCCTGCTCGTAGCGGCGGATGGCCTTCGAGAGCTTCCCCGTGCAGAAATCCACGTTCCCAAGGGCCACGAGAGGGACCTCGCTGTCCGGCGCGAGCGCCTCGAGCCCCTCGAAGAGCTCGCGGGCCTCCTTGAAGCGGCGCATGCCCAGGTAGACGTATCCCGCCTCCATTATAACGGCCAGATGCGAACGATCCATCTCTATCATAACACCTCCCCCGCCTTACGCCTTACGCCCGGCATTATATTCATTCAAACCGATTTTGCCACCAAAACAAAACCCGCGGGTCGCTTTCGCAACCCGCGGGTCCGGTTTTTCCTCTCACCTGCCTTAGCCTCTCGCCGTGAACTTCTCGATCATCGCCATGCGCGCACGATGGTCTGCGGAGAGGATGTTCGACTTGGTGTTCCATCCCTGCATATTGCTCTGCATGGTCGCCTGCAACTCAAGCAGGCCCAGGTTGTTCTGGTTCATCGAATTGATCATGTCCATCTGGGTCAAGTTGTCGGTGCCCGGTATCGCGGAGGTACTGCCGAGGCTCCCGCCTATAGTCTGAGCGCCCATGCCTGCGGCAAGGTAAGGAGCGCCGCCGGAGACGCCGCCGCCGAAGGATGCGCCGTAGCTCATCCCTCCGCCCATCGCCTGGGAGGCCGTCCCTATGCCGGAGAATGCGGCGTTCAGTGCGGCCATGGCGTTGTTGCTGCCGTACATACTGCCGGCGGTAGCGGCGGTTGTCGACATGGCGTTGGCCGCATCGAGCATGGTGCTGCCGAAATCGCCGCCGATCTTCTTGAAGCCCTTCGACGCAGTCTGCGCCTTTATCGCCATCGGGTTTATCTGTTCTATTGTCATATCATCCTCCGCAGGGTCTTTAGCCTTCACTCTTATTATCGGTACGGCCGCTACCCGAAGTTGCGTGCAGACCACAGAAAAAGACAAAGGCCTCCCCGACAGGTCAAACCCTTGATATTTATCGATTTATTACGGACAAAGGGATGGGCGGCGAACCGCAAGCATATTAATGATGGAAAAAAACGACGTGTGGAAAAGGTCAGTGCCCCTTCGGGGACTTCTTCTCGGCCTCCTCCTGCAGGCGGTACTTTATAGCCAGAAGCTCCCGAAGGAGCTCCATGGTCAGCTCCAGCGAGCGCATCGCCCTCTTCGCGTCCCTCTGGGTTTTGAGCCCCTTCCTGCGCTTCGAGATCTCCATCAGCTCGCCGTAGGCGGATTCGAAGGCCGAGTTGAGCTCCGTGAAATCCTCTGTATCTATGAGCTTTTCCACCGCCGGATAGCCCGACTGCCCATAGCGGTTCTTTTCCGTGGAAGGCTTTGTCATGTGCCGAACATAACAGAAGACGGGACCGAGGGCAATTGTTGCCATATCCATCCCGTCTGATATGTTCAGGCGGAAACAAAAAAGGGGGAATCGATGCTTTTGAAGCCCTTGCTGGCGGCGACCGCCGCCCTCTTTCTCACCGGCTGCGCAGTTTCAGCTCCGTTTGCCCCGCTCGGAGGGCTTCCGGAGCGAGCCCTCCTTGCGTTCTCATCCTCGCTCGCGGTGCTGGTCGTCGTTTTGTTCGCGGCCCTCCCCTGGATAGCCCTCCTCCTCTTCCTTCTCTGGGTCTCGGTGCGCCTGCTGCGATGGAGGATCAGGCGTAAGAGGGAGCAAAAGGCCCGGGCGGAGAAGGCCGCCGGGCCTAATCCGTAGGCTTTTTTGCTTCCCAACCCCCCACACTCTGTGATAGTGCCTGCCCCTGTTGCAAAGCGGAAACCAACTCTCACAGGAGGCCAGATGGTCACAGTAGCGCTCGAAAACGGCAGCACCGCAAACCTGTCGATCCAGAACGAGCTGTTCGTCGTGACGCCAAACGAGGTAGGCACCGTGGCGAAGGTGACGTCGTGCCTGGCCGATGCGAAGGTCAACATCCGCGCGATGTGGGCCGGCGCGGTCGACGGCAGGGGCAACTTCTCCATCCTCACCGAAAACAACCGCAAGGCGATCAACATGTTCAAGAAGGCGGGCGTGCCGAAGGTCGTCGAGCGCGAGGTGGTGGTCGTCGAGGTCCCGAACGAGACGGGCGCATGCTGGGAGCTGGCCCAGAAGATAAGCGACGCCGGAATCGACATCAACTACTGGTACGTGACGGTCGACGGGCCGAACGCCGTCGTGGTCCTCTCGACGCAGGACAACTCGCAGGTCCTCTCGATCCTGAACTGAAGCGGCCGGCATGCATGTGGTGATTTTTTAGGGCGCAAGGGCATCTACCTTGCGCCCTTTTTATTCGAGCCGGCTGTGCCGCCGGCCATACCTTCCCTGATATCCGAGAGCCGCTTTCGAAGAACGGCCGCCCTGGAGGGATCGCCTTCGCGCTCGGCTATGCCGGTTAAAAGCTCCAGATCGCCTATCATCCCCGGCACCAGGCCCAGCTGCGTGTGCACCGCGAGGGCGCGCTCCAGGTAACCCCGGGCCTCTGCCATCTTGTCCATCCTGAAGAGAACCCGGCCGATGCGGAAGAGGTCCTCCCCTATGCCCGGCGCGTGCTCGACGAGGCGGTCCTCGGAATGCGCCATGATGTAGGAGGACAACGCGCCTTCGAGGTCGCCCTCCTGCTCGGAGATGCGCCCCAAATTCGAGAGGCAGGCCGCCGCGAGGCGGTGCCTCTTGAGCTCCCGGGCTGCGTCCAGGGCCCTCCTGAAACGCTCGCGCGCGAGAGGAACATCCCCCTCGGAGAGGGCTATGAGCCCCAGCACGTTCGCAGCCGCGGCCTCCCCGTAGCGGTCGCGCGACTCCCTCGAG
>DAONII010000159.1:0-4065 GCA_035405085.1 bacterium
CCTTCACCGAGGCCGGGGCGATGATGATATACGAGAAGGGCCGCGCAGAAAAAATCGCGATGATGGCGATAGAGGCCGCCACGTTGACTGCGCTCAAGGGGGAAAACCACATCTTCGTCACCGAGGTGGTTTCAGACGCGGCGGCGATACTCGAACAGGGTTGCACCCCCTCCCCGAAGATGCACGCCTTCTGATTTTCTTATTTTACGGTCGGATCACTGCCCGGGGCGTTTCAACCCCGCGCCTCTCTTCCCTCGAGCTTTGCCACTTCCTTTGAGCTCAAAAAACGCCACGCGCCGGGTTTGAGCTTTCCGAGCTCGACTGGACCCACCGCGGTGCGCACGAGCCTCAATACGGGAAACCCGATCTTTTCGAACATGCGCCTCACCTGACGGTTTCTCCCCTCGCGGATCGAGATCTCGGTCGCGAATCCTCTGCAGCCGCCGCTCATCCTGCGCACGCTCGCGGGGAGCGTCATCCCGTCGGAGAGCGCTATCCCCTCGCGCAGGCGACCTAGCGACAGATCGTCCGGGGCCCGCTTCGTCTCCGCCCTGTAGGTCTTCCAGACCTCGTGGCGCGGGTGGGTGAGTTGGTTTATGAAGTCACCGTCGTCGGTGAGGATAAGGAGCCCCTCTGAATCGAAGTCGAGGCGCCCTACGGAGTTGAGCTTCCCCTTCCACTCCGAAAGCTCGTCCCAGATGGTCGGGCGACCCTGAGGGTCGGATTTCGTTACGATGAAGCCGCGCGGCTTGTGGTAGGCTATGTAGGTTCGCTCTTTTGCAATCTCCAAGCGGGTTTCGCCTACGAGGACGCGATCAGCCGAGGGGTCGACGATGGTGCCCATCTTCGTCACGACCTCGCCGTTCACCTTCACCCGGCCGGCCAGTATCGCCTTCTCGGCGGCCCTCCTCGAGAGCTCACTTGAAAGGGCAATCATCCTGGCCAGGCGCATCGGTCCCGGCTGCATCCGCTCCGGCGCCCTTGGATTCTTCTTCCCCGGATCCTTCGGGCCGGGCCTCCCCGTGCTTCGAATCGATCGCCGCGCCATCGGCTGTGCCCTCTTTGGAAGGCGCCCCATCCCCCGCGTCCTCGTCCGCCGGCTTCGGGAAGATGTGGCGCTCTAGCCTCCTTAAGTCCTTGAGGCTCGTCTCGAGTTCCGAGAGCGCCTCCATATCCTTCTCGTCGTGCTCTTCCTCATCCTCGTCGAGGATGCGCTTCTTCGGGATTATCTCGGTCTGCTCCTCATCCTCCTCGATGTTACAGACCTCGGTCAGGTCCTCCTCGTCGCCGCCGGCCGCTTCGATTGAGGGCCCCTGCGAGGGGGCGGCGCTCTCGGTCAGCGTGCGCCTCTCGCGCATGAGCTCCTCGATGTCCTTGAGGGTCGGGAGCTCCGAGAGCGCGTTGAGGTTGAATATCTCGAGGAACTCCTTCGTCGTGCCGTAGAGGAGCGGCTGCCCCGGCTCGTCGCGCCGCCCGACTATCCGAAGGAGCCTTCGCTCCAGAAGGGTCTTAAGAACGCCGCCGCTGTCCACGCCGCGTATCTTCTCGAGCTCGGAGCGCACTATCGGCTGCCGGTAGGCGACTATCGCCAGCGTCTCGAGGGCCGGGCCGGAAAGCCGCATCGGCTTAGGGACCTTTAGTTTTTTGAGCCAGTCGGCGTGGTCGGGCTTCGTGCGGAACTGGTAGCCGCCGGCAACCTGCGTGAGAGCTATCCCCCTGGATGCATCGGCGTTCCACTCCCTCTCGATCGTCTCGATGCAGGCCTTCACCTCGGTTTTTCCGACCCCGGCGTCGGCGAGCGCGGCAACTATCGCCCCCTCCGTCATCGGCTCGTCGGAGACGAATATCATCGCCTCGATAATCGGTTTGAGCGCTGTCGTATCCATTTTCTCTCCTCAGTTCCCCTCGTTTGGCTTGTCGAAGCCGGTCGCCTCGACCTCCACCAGCCTCGCAACGTCCTCCTCGTCCACGTCATCCATCGTTCCCTGCAGGTATATCTGCCCGAAGGTCTCGGACTGGTAGAGCTTTATCATCTTGAGCCTGCACATCTCGAGCAGCGCTATGAACGTGATGACCACCGAGAAGCGCGAGAGCGGGGGCTCGAGCAGATCGGATATCGTGAGCGTGGCGTCCTTCTTCACCAGCCCTATGATCTGGTAGATGCGGTCGTTTATCGATATGCGGTCGACCGCCACCTCGTGGTAGGCCTCGGCCGGCACCTTCTTGAGTATGTTCGAAAACGCCTCCACCAGGTCGTAGACGTTCCCTTCTATCGGGCCGTCGGACGGCGCCTCCACCCTCTCCGGGGCCTGCGGCACGAAGACCTCGCGGCCGAGCATCGTGCGCTTAGTGAGCTCCTCGGAGGCCTTCTTGAACTGCTGGTACTCCAGCAGGCGTTTCACGAGATCCGCGCGCGGGTCACCCTCCTCCTCCTCCTCGATTGGCTCCTCGGGGAGCAGAAGGCGCGACTTTATGTGGGCGAGCTCCGCCGCCATCAGCAGGAATTCGCCGGCGAGGTCGATGTCGAGCTCCTTTATCGTGTCGAGGTACTTCATGTACTCCTCGAGCACGAACGCTATAGGTATGTCGTAGATGTCGAGGTCGTTCTTGCGGATGAGGTGCATCAGCAGGTCCAGCGGCCCCTCGAAGACATCGACGTTTATCCGGTAGTCTTGGCTGTTCTCAGGATTTTCCATTGTGATCCCAGGTTCGTAAACCGTGTCTGGCGATTGGTGATTGGTGACCGGGGGACTTTAGATTTTACCGATCACCAATCACCAATCACTAATCACCGTATTTAACCCCCATCGCGTCGCGCACCTTCTCCATCGTCTCGCAGGCGAGAGACCTCGCCTTCTCGGAGCCCTCGCGCGCCATCGCCAGAAGCTCCCTCTCCTTTCCATCCCAGGCGAGGCGGCGCTCGCGCATCGGGCGCCAGAACTCAAGCGCGTTCTCTATGCACGCCTTCTTGCAATCCACGCAGCCGATCCCGGCGCTTCTGCACTGGGCGGCTATTTCACCCACCTTCGCCTTGTCCGTATAGATTTTGTGATAAGCGAAGATGTTGCAGACCTCCGGGTCTCCCGGGTCGTTTCTGCGCTTCCTCTGCGGGTCCGTTATCGTCTCCATCATCTTTTTTCGTATCGCATCGTCGTCGTCGGCCATGAAGATCGCGTTCCCGAAGCTCTTGCTCATCTTGCGGCCGTCGGTGCCCGGCACGCGAGCGGCGGCGGTGAGGAGCGGCTTGGGCTCCCTGAAGAAGTCGCGCTTCATAAGGTGCGCGAAGCGGCGCACGACCTCGCGCGAGAACTCTATGTGCGCGACCTGGTCCTCGCCCACCGGGACGAAGTCGGCGTTGTAGATGATTATGTCGGCGGTCTGCAGAAGCGGGTAGCCGAGAAAGCCGTACATGTTGAGATCGCGGTCGGAGAGCTGCGCCTGCATGTCCTTGAAGGACGGGACGCGCTCGAGCCAGCCGAGCGGCGTTATCATCGAGAGCAGCACGTGCAGCTCGGCGTGCTCGGGGACCCATGACTGTATGAATATTGTGGATTTCGCCGGATCCAGCCCCGCCGCAAGCCAGTCCTTCAACACGTCCACCAAGGCCGGGGCAATCTCGTCGGGGCTCTCGTAGCCGGTGGTCAGCGCGTGCCAGTCGGCGATGAAGTAGTGGCAGTCGTACTGCTCCTGAAGCTCCACCCAGTTTTTCAGCGCGCCGAAGTAGTTTCCCCAGTGCAGCTTTCCCGTGGGCCTGTTGCCGCTCAAGACCCTCTTTTTATGCGACATTTAACACCTCGAATCCCTATACGGCAGGGAGCAGCATGTGGGCGAAGAGCATAACCGGAATAAAGATATACTTCAATATTCCAGTTACAAATAAAACGAGCAAAATCAAGAAACCATAGCGCGAAAACTGATCAAAAGCTTGAAGGCTTGACTCAGGCAAGACCCCCCTCACGACCGCCCCGCCATCGAGCGGCGGCAGCGGCAAGAGGTTGAAGAAGGCCAAAACGAGGTTGAGCACGACCCCCATCTGAAGGATCGTGTAGAGGGCCCCGATCGTGG
>DAONII010000160.1:0-4057 GCA_035405085.1 bacterium
TCATCGCGCGGAAGGCGGCGCCCTCCTTGTGCATGTCGATGAAGATCTCGCCGAGCCGGCCGTCCTCGTATTCGCCGGTGCGCAGATAGACCTTATGCCCTCCGACTCGCGCCTCCTGCGTAAAGCCGCGGCGCTTCTTCGGAAGGCGTCGCCGTTTAAGAACAGGCTGATGTTCCGTCGTCGTGTGAGCAGCCAACCCTTCGGGGGCATTCGTATCCCGTTTTTTTTTGACGTCCTCGTTCGTAGCCGAAAGCGGCTGCGCGAGCTTGGATCCGTCGCGGTAGAGGGCAACCGCCTTGAGGCCCTGTCTCCAGGATTCGACGTACAGCTTTTCCACCTCCTCGATCGTGGCTTCGCCGGGGAGGTTTATGGTCTTGGATATCGCGCCCGATATGAACTTCTGAGCTGCTGCCATCATCTTTATGTGCGCCATGGGGGCCAGGAAGCGCTTGCCCGTCTTGCCGCAGCGGTTCGCGCAGTCGAAGACCGAGAGGTGTTCCGGCTTTATGTGGGGCGCGCCCTCCACGGTCATGTGGCCGCAGATGCGAAGCCCGGCCTCCTCGACCTGTTCCGCGGAAAACCCGAGCGCCGTGAGCAGGTTGAAACCGGGGGCGGAGTACTGCTCCTCGGTCAGCCCGAACCTGGCCATCGCCTCACGCCCCAGCGTGTTAGCGTTGAACGCGAAGGATAGGTCGAACACGCCCGGCAGGGCGGACTCTATCTTGGCGAGGTCCTCCTCGTTGAAGCCCTTGTCGCGCAGCGAATGGTCGTTTATGTGCGGCGCTTCCGATAGCGAGTTCGTCCCCTGCACGAACGTAACGATATCCTCTATCTGATCCTTGGAGTATCCGAGACGCCTCAGCGCGGAAGGCACCGAGCCGTTCACGATCTTGAAGTAACCGCCGCCGGCGAGCTTCTTGAACTTGACGAGCGCGAAGTCGGGCTCGATTCCGGTGGTATCGCAATCCATCAGGAGACCTATGGTTCCGGTAGGCGCAAGCACCGTCACCTGCGCGTTTCGGAAACCCCAGCGCTCGCCGTCGGCCAGGCAGCGGTCCCAAATCCCGCGCGCCGCGCGGGAGAGCTCCGCTCCGGCGCGGCTGGAGGGGATCTCGTAGGCGGCTTCGCGATGCATCCTTATGACATCGAGCATCGGCTCCCGGTTCTTCGCGTACTCTTCGAACGCGCCGACCTGCGAGGCGAGCTCGGCCGACGTGCGGTAAGCCGCTCCGTGCATTATGGCGGTGACCGCCGAGCATAGGGCGCGCCCTTCGTCGGAATCGTACGGGAAGCCGTTGAGCATGAGCAGCGTGCCGAGGTTCGCATAGCCGAGCCCCAGCGGACGGAAGCTATGGCTGTTCCTGGCTATCGCCTCGGTGGGATAGGAAGCGAAGTCGACGAGTATCTCCTGGGCGATCGTGAAGATCCTACAGGCGTGTACGAAGCCCTCCACGTCGAAGGTGCCGGTGGCGTCGTCGTAGAACTTGGTGAGGTTTATCGAAGCCAGGTTGCACGCGCTGTCGTCCACGAACATGAATTCGGAGCAAGGATTCGAAGCGTTTATCCGGCCGGACGCCTTGCATGTGTGCCACTTGTTTACCGTGGAATCGAACTGCAGACCCGGATCCGCGCAACCCCATGTCGCCTCGGAGATCTTCCTCATCAGCTTTCGCGCCGGTATCTTTTCCCACACCTCGCCGGTCGTGCGCAGCCTCGTCTCCCAGTCCTCGTCGTTCAGGTAAGCGTACATGAAGTCGTCGCTCACGCGCACCGAGTTGTTGGAATTCTGGCCGGAGACCGTCTTGTACGCCTCGCCGTTGAAATCGGAGGAATAGCCGGCGTCTATCATCGCGCCGACCTTCTTCTCCTCGTTCACCTTCCAGTCGATGAAGTCGGCTATCTCGGGATGATCGATGTCCAGGCAGACCATCTTCGCGGCGCGCCGGGTGGTGCCGCCGGATTTCGTTGCCCCCGCACCCTTGTCCAGAACCTCCAGGAAGCTCATCAGTCCCGAACTCGTGCCGCCGCCCGAGAGCTTCTCGTAGCGCGAGCGCAGGGGGGAGAAATTCGTCCCGGTGCCGGAGCCGAACTTGAAGAGCCGCGCCTCGTTCTTGGACAGCTCGAATATGGACATCAGGTCGTCGGATACGGACTGGATGAAACAGGCCGAACACTGCGGGTGCTGGTACGAATTGGGGGTCAGCTCGAAGCGCTTCTCCTCGGAATTCCAGTGCCAGTTGCCGCCGCTCCCCTCTATTCCGTAGGCGTCGTAGAGCCCGCAGTTAAACCAGACAGGCGAGTTGAACGCACCTATCTGGCGCACGAGCATATGGGAGAGCTCCGCCTCGAATGTATCCGCATCCGCTTTGGTCGCGAAGTAGCCTCCGTCGCGCTCCCCTGCGGCGCGAATGGTCTTCGTTATGCGCGATACGACCTGGCGAACGGAACTCTCATGCCCAGCCCCGGGGACCCCGCGCTTGCGGAAGTATTTGGAGACCAGGATGTCGGTGGCGAGCTGAGACCAGTCCTCGGGGACCTCGGCGTCGTCCATGCGGAAGACGACTGAGCCGTCGGGATTCGTTATGAGGCTCGTGCGCCGGGTCATGCGCACCTCGCCTAGCGGATCGACGCCGGAACGCGTGAACCTCCTCTCAATGGAGAGGCCCCTCGTGGCCGCCGAAAGCGTCGAACGCTGCTTGTGCCCGTTCCTGGTGTTCCTCGCCGCCTTTATCGCCATCTCTTCACCTCCGCCTGTCTGTTAAACGCCGAAAAAAAAGACAAAAAACCCCTCGTGCAGGGAATTGTGTCGGATAAAAAATCAAAACGCCTTAAAACCAATTCCTGAAGCCAAAAAGATTATGTGGATAATTGAAAGAGTTTATAAGTTAATTATTACAATATGTTACCGACTTTTGAAAATAGTTATGCACCGCTTTATCCACAATATGTTGTATATATAGGTCTAGATATGCCACTATATATTGTGGTGTCAAACGAAAAAGCCCAGCTCTTTCTTTTATCTTGCCATGCCCCATAAATTGCCGATATAGGGCTCCATTCAGTTATGGGGCGGCCGTTTTCAGATGAGGGCCCACTTTGGCTTATGATCTTACAACCTTTATCCCGACTGATTTTAACGCTTTCAACGGCCCCATTATCTTGTAAAATAGGACTTTAAGGGTTTATATTTTCTCTATAGCCCTAAATATAAGCATTTGCGGCGACGGGTATCGTTAAATTCAAATTTTAAGGGGTTCTGCGGATCAAAGATGGGCCATCTAAAGGAATACAAAAGCGATGTGGCGGCCCCCGATGGCCGCGCCCTCGGCGACGAGTGGGCCGATTGGGACGGCGAAGGCGGAACGACTATACGCGAAGGAAAGGGCCTCTTTCTCTGCGCGGCGGGTGCCGTAATCCTGCTCATGAATGCGGCTCTCTTTTTCCTCATATATATGATATCGCCCAGGCTCGAGTCGTGGGCCGGGTGGCTCCCCGGCGCAGCATGGGTCTTCGCCGCGGTGTTCTTCACTACCACGGCAGCGCTCTTCGTCTCCCTTGCGGCGACTGCCGAGAGCAGCAGAAATTTCTTTCCGCTTCGGGGTTTTGTAGGCACGGCCTTCGCCCTCGTGTTCTCGAAGGCGTTCCGAATCGGATCTCTCCTTGGGATAACGCGCGACAGGATGGGCTACTCTTTCGTGATGGTGTCGAACTCGATATCGCGGGCCCTGAAGCACAAGGGCAGAAGCGAAAAGCTCTTGATCCTCCTTCCGCGGTGCTTGGCCAAGGAGGAGCTTCAGGCGATAAACGGCCTGAAGAAAATATATCCGCTCGAGATCCACACGGTATCGGGGGGGGAGCTGGCGCGAAAAAAGGTGCGCGAGCTGCGCCCCACGGCAGTAATCGGAGTCGCCTGCGAGCGCGACCTCGTAAGCGGCATACGCGACGTTGGACAGAAGATATCGGTGATCGGGATACCGAACGAACGTCCCGAGGGGCCCTGCCGAAACACGCGCATAGACATGGACGAGCTCATAGAGGCGATAGAGTTCTACGTGGG
>DAONII010000161.1:0-4044 GCA_035405085.1 bacterium
GATCCGTCAGCATTGAAGATTGCTACGACATTTACATTCTTTGGTTTGGATAATTATGACACACTCGAACGGAGCAAGGCGAACCAACGACAACAAGCAAATGTTGACCGATTTGAGCGCTTGTTCGACACAGCCTCGTGTATTCATACAGAGGCGGGGCAGGGAATTCTTCCCATCGTTAATCATGATGATCGTAATAGTTTGAGGGAGCTCTTTATAAAATATTATGTCCCAATTCTAGATTCATTGTTTGACCAATCATCAATAGCCAAATGCCACCACGAAGCGGTTGGTATAACTGAAACATGGGTTCGTCAGGAGGGCAATTCCAGTGTAATCGATACTTGGGATATGATTTTATGTGGTGGTGAAGGTCTTTTTGGACAGGTTAAGCAATCTAAGTCGACTAGGGCTGGACCGTATAAACGAGCACTAGGTGAAATTGAAGACAAGTTTCGCGAATATCGTCGCGGTACTGTCAGGGCTGCCTGGCGACACAAGTGCGAATTGACTGACAGCCAGATTGAAAGAGCATATTCGCTTTATGACACTGTTGCATCGCAGACCGGTATTGCTATGGCGCTTTCTAAATTAATTCGGAAGATGCACGAAGAGGCTGATATGGAGGCTGATGAGAGGGTTGAAAATGTCTGCGATATTGTGCGAAGTATTTCGATTGAGCAGTGGCTTGCATTTTTTAATTCATTTGAGAAATTGTATTTTAGTAATCTTGAAACTAATTCATGGCCGAGATTTCAGAAGCTTTTTATTCGTTGTTTCTGTCGTCACATATCTACATTTGGTGAAAAGCCAAAGTGGTCTCCGGACTACGAAATGGTTGTCGAAGCTGCTCGCGTGACCTTGGAGGGTCGTGCTGCCGGCGGCGCATCGTTGGCTATTAGTGATGTCGATGATGCGCTGTCTACTGCGATTGCCAAAGTTAGGCAGGCTTTCGTGAGCATGAACATAACTATAATTGATGAGGCAGTCCTTAAGTCTAGTGCTCATGATCCTTTGTTAGCTGATATGGAAAATATTGCTAGGAGGCAAAGTCTGATTAGCGATGGCATCTCAGCGAATGGTTTACCCGTTGATTCTGATGGGGATGGTGTCGATTAAATACTGGTGATTGAACCACCCGTCACGTAGCAATGGGTTAAAAGGTCATTGAGACAAAGGATTTGGAAAGCGCCGCCTAGCCGGTCGGCTTCTGGCCGGAGGCTGTGGTTTGCCTCTGCGACGACAAGAAGTGCAAGTGGGTGTGGATGAAGAAACGAGGCGAGGGGGGGATATGAAGAAGAAACAGAACAGGGCTGAAATCATCGAGGGTGCGCCGCTACATTACGCGCCGGAGAACGAGCTCGGCGTGGTGTTTCTCTTCTCCCATCTCTTCAAGAAGCTCGGGTTCAAGAGGATCGAGCTCATCCGCAGTGGCTTCCCGGACTGCGTCGCCTACAAAAAGGTCAGGGGTGCTGAAAAGAAGGTCAGGATCGAGTTCGAATTCAAATCAAAGAACTTCAAGATGCACCGGCATCCAGCCAGGGGATGCGATTGTATCGTGTGCTGGGAACACGATTGGCCAGAACATCCGAAGCACCTCCAGATCATCGAGCTGCGGCAGTATTATGACATGGGATTCAACGTATGGATCCAGCCTGTGCTTGATGAATGGAAGGAGCAGGTTGGAAGAACGCGGTCACAGTATGAGTTCTGGAGTGTTGACAGGAACGCGCACAAGGGCGATTTAATCCTGTTTTATCTCACACGTCCGGAGATGTGTGTCAGAGATGTATTCGAAATAGCTGAAGACGTCCAATTGGTGAAAAACGCCGAATGGAAGATCGGGCTTGGTCGAAAACGGTCAAATGATTATATGTGCAAAATCAGAAGGGTGGCTCAGCTCAAGGCAACGCTTCATTTTGAAGAAATGAGAAGGCATAGAGTGCTTGGTGATGCGGGTTTCGTTAGGGCGCAAATGCAAGGGCGCCATTGCGCTACCGAGTATTGGCCGGATTTATATGGGCTTATTGTGAAACGTAATCCATCCCTAAAGCGTACGTTGTCACGATTCAGCCCGGAAAAGAAGTTCTAGCGTCAATCGTTCGGGCGGAGGAGCGGGGGAGGGGGAAGATCTTTTGTGTGACCTTGGATCACATGCCCAAGGTCTATTCTCCCTAATAGGTTTTTTTCTTGAGGCCGAGGATCTCTTCCCAGTCCTCGCCTCGCAGTGAAAACATCACGATAAAAAGCGCACCATACATATGGTTCGTGCCGCATTTCTCGCACCGCGCCTCGTAGGCGTCCTGCTCTATCACCTGTTCGTGACCGCAGTTCGTACACCATCCGAGGTCATCGTCATCCTCGAGTGCTTGGAACGCGCCCTCAGGATCCACCACGAACTCTTCCGGGTTGCCGTCTTTCATTTGCCCTCTAGCGTAAGTCGTTATTGGTTTTATTATACCTTGATTTCGGGAATATTTCATCCTGGTAGCCGATTTGGATGGTTATTGCCTATGACAAGATGTATCGGAAGCGGTTCGGAGGCTGAAAATCGGCCCAATCATTGAGGTAAGGTCATGCTATAATGCCGCTGAAGATGAAGAGCGGGGTGGAGGAGGGCGTATGAAGATCCTGTTGGCGGTAATCGTCGCGGTGGCCTTCTTGGCGCCGGTTTTCGGGGTCGAGGCCCAGAATTCGGGGATCCGGATGGCCCCGGACGGAAGCTATGTCTACGGCCAGCCAAGGATGGCGCCTGACGGCTCCTACGTCGGCGGAACGCCCAGGATGGCTCCCGACGGCTCCTATGTCGGCGGAACGCCCAGGATGGCTCCAGACGGTTCCTATGTCGGTGGCAGGCCGCAGATGGCGCCCGACGGGTCCTACGTCGGTGGCAAACCTCGCATGGCGCCGGACGGAAGCTACGTGGGCATACCCGAGGGGGATTGATCGCCCGCAGAGCTTCCGGAGTAAGCGCTTGGCATGTGACATCCTAAACGACTCCGGGGACACGATACATTATCGCCGACAATTTCGGTGACAGACGAAAAATGCATCATTGCCCCATTTCTGTCCGATTCCGGGGACACGAAGCATCGTTCGCAAATGGATAGCGAAGCGGGCGAACAATGCATCATGTCCCCTTTCCCGCCCCCGCCGCCCCGGCCGGCGTCGATATCGACGGCAACAAGTTCTGGACCATGCGCGAGCCGGTCGAGGAGACGATCATCCTGAACCGGGCGGAGTTGTGAGGCAGCGGCAAACGGGCGGGGGAGGGAAGGGCTCATTACATGGACAAGACGCTACATCGCGTGCACGACCACGCTGCCGAAAATGGTCAGGAGCACGTTCGCGAACGCGTAGGGCACCGCGTATCCTAGCGCAGCGATCGGGCTTCCGGAATCCTCGGTCAGCGTGTTCAGGGCGGCGGTTATGTTGTGAGCGCCGGCGATCGCCCCGAGCAGCAGCAGGATGTTCATCCTGTAGATCTTCATCCCGACGAACAGCGCGGCGAGCAACGGCAGCGTGGTCACGACGGACCCGACCAGGAAAATTGCCAGTCCGTTTGTCTGAAACGCCTGCACCGCGTGGGGGCCGGCCGATATGCCCACGCAGGCGATGAAGAGGTTGAGACCCAAATCGGAGAGTATCCACTGCGCCCCCGCCGGGATCTGCCCGAACGTCGGGTGCAGCGACCGGAGCCATCCGCAGAAGATTCCAGCGACCAGTATGCCGCCGTCGACGCCCAGCGTGATCGGAAGCCCGAAGACCGGAAGGACCACGAGCCCCACGAGAGTTCCTAGGATGCATCCGGTCATCACCGAGGTGAGGTCGGTGACGGCGGTGGGGCGCTCGGCGTAGCCAAGCGCGGCCACGGCGCGCTCGACGTCCTCCTTCGCGCCCGTGAGCTCGAGAACGTCGCACTTGTGGACGACGGTGTCCCTCGCGACGGGCAGCTCGTGCCCCTGCCGCGTGACTCGCCGGAGGAAAACACCGTGCGACAGCCTGCTTTTGCCAAGGTCTCCAAGCGTCTTCCCTACGGCCTCG
>DAONII010000162.1:0-4026 GCA_035405085.1 bacterium
GACGAGCGAGTGGTCGCGCGTCGACTACAAGATAGGCGTCGGCTACGGCACCGACCTCGACCACGGCATGGACGTGCTGATGGACGAAGCCCGAAAGCTCGCCGCGGACATGAGCGACAAGATCGTGGGTGAACCCGAGGCCATAGGCGTGGATGAGTTCGGCGATTCCTCGATAACGCTGCGGGTATGGATAAAGACGAGGCCCCTCATGCAGTGGGCGGTGCGCCGCGAGTACAACAGGCGCATCCACAAGCGCTTCGAAAAGGAAGGCATAGAGATCCCCTTCCCGCAGCACACGCTCTGGCTGCGCGAGCCGGGAGAGACGAAGCTCCTGGAGGCGCTTGCCGCCCGAGGCTGACACGAAGCTATTCCGAAGGAAAGGGGCCGGATGCCCGAGAGGATATCTGCGAAGCTTTTGAACTGGACGAACAGGGTGAAGAGCTTCCTCTACGTCGACGAGGAGCGAGGCCCCTGCGAGGACGTCGCCCAATGGTCCAAGCGGCTGTGGAGGGCGCACCCGTGGGCGCATCGCGTCCTGCACTCATCCGACAGGATCGAACACGTCCGAAAGAGGTTTCACGACGCGATGGTCGAGCGCGAACGCGCGATACGCGAAACGACCATAAAGGTCCACCCCATGGAGTGGCTCGTGATCCGCGACGCCGCCCGCGCGATACGCAACATCCTCTCGCGCCGCTGCGAGGAGATGGCGGGCTTCTCCGCGCTAGAGTGCCTCTGGGGCCTGGCGCACGGCCGGCCGAGGAAGGAGCACCGGGAGCTCAAGGCCGGCTTCTTCGAGGAATTCCACAGGCTCTTTCTTGCGGTGCAGGGGCGCTCGGGCCTCTACGATGCTTCGTCGCCCGCGTTCACCCGCCTCACCGGAAGGGAGGCGGCCGTAGCGCGCTCCTCCGAGCTCGACTCGCTGGCCCTCGAGGCGGAGAGGCGCATCGCCCGCTACCCGACCGGCCTCGACCCGGAGATAGTGAGGCTGCGCCAGGCGAACCGCCGCCGCATACGCAGGGCGATGAACGCCACCTCAGCGGACTGGAACGACTGGCACTGGCAGGTGCGCCACGTCATCAGGGACGAGGCAGCCCTTGGACGACTGGTGAAGCTTACCCCCGAGGAGCACCGCGCGATACGCATGGCCCGCGAAAACAGGATACCATTCGGCGTAACCCCCTACACATGCTCCCTGATGGACGAGAAACCAGGACGCGAACGCGACCATGCGGTTCGCGCACAGGTCATACCCTCGGTCAGATACGTCGAGGAGATGGTAAAGCACCGCAAGGACGGCATGCATTCGGCCGATTTCATGATGGAGAGCGACACCTCCCCCGCCGACACGATAGTCCGCCGCTATCCCCGCATAGCGATATTCAAGCCCTTCAACACGTGCGCCCAGATCTGCGTCTACTGCCAGCGAAACTGGGAGATAAGCGACGTCCTCTGCCCGCAGGCCTTGGCGTCGAAGGAGACGCGGGAGAAGGCGTTCAAATGGTTCGAGGAACACCCCCGCGTACGCGAGGTGCTCATCACCGGAGGCGACCCCCTGATAATGAGCGACTCGCTCATATCCGAGATCCTCGAGCGCTTCTCCAGGATGAAGCACATCGACAGGATCCGCATCGGATCGCGCACTCCGGTCGTCCTGCCGTCCAGGATAACCTCGAAGCTTGCCGACATACTCGGAAGCCACCACCGCCCCCCCGAACGGGAGCTCGTCTTCGTGACACACTTCGAGCACACCTACGAGGTATCCCCCGAGGCCCTCGCGGCGGTGCAACGCCTGAGGCGACGCAACATATCCGTGTACAACCAGATGGTCCTGACCGTGGAGAACTCGCGCCGTTTTGAAGCTGTAGCGACGAGGCTCGCCCTCAAGAGGATAGGGGTCGAGCCCTATTACACCTTCATGATGAAGGGCAAGGGTGAGACCGACGAGATGCGAGTGCCCGTCGCCCGGGCTCTTCAGGAGAAGAAGGAGGAGGACCGCCTGATGCCGGGCATGGCCCGCACCGACGAGACGGTCTACAACGTGCCGCGGCTCGGCAAGAACTACATACGCGCGGCGCAGCACCACGACCTCATAATGATAATGCCCGACGGATCGAGGATGCTCGAGTTCCATCCGTGGGAGAAGAACATCGCGCTCGCCGACACCTACGTCGGGCGCGACGTCCCGATACACGACTACCTGATGGAGCTGGCCAGGCGCGGCGAGGACGTGGCGGACTACGAGTCGGTCTGGTACTACTACTGACGGCGCGGCGGTTTTTGGCGCCCGGGGAGAAACACGATGAAACATTTCAAACCCTACATCGAACCCGAGAGCACGCTTCGCGACTTCTCCATCAAGGCGGTGCTGGTCGGCGCCGTCTTCGGCATACTCTTCGGGACCGCCAACGCCTACCTGGGGCTGCGCGTGGGGCTCACGATCTCCACCTCGATACCGCTGGCCGTCATAGCTGTCGCGTTCTTCAGGATCACGCGCGGGATGTGGGGTAAGACGGGCATACTCGAGACGAACATCGCGCAGACGACCGGCTCGGCGGCATCATCGCTCGCCTCCGGCGTCATATTCACGATCCCCGCCCTCTTCCTTTGGGGCTTCAAGCCGTCGATAGCTCAGATAGGCACGCTCGCGATGATGGGAGGCATCCTCGGGGTCATGTTCATGATTCCGCTTCGCCGATTCCTCATCGTCAAGGAGCACGCGCACCTGCCGTACCCCGAGGGAACCGCGTCGGCGCAGGTGCTCATCGCCGCGGACACCGGCGGAGCGAAGGCGAAAAACGTCTTCGTGGGAATGGGGGTCGGCGCAATCTACAAGGGCGTGCTGGGCTTTTTGAAGGCGCTGCCGTCGCACACATCCGTAGGCCTGCCGGCGCTGGCGAAGGCGCAGGTGGGCCTCGAGATATCCCCCGCCCTCCTGGGCGTGGGCTTCATACTCAACTACCCCATCGCCGCGGTCATGGTGGCCGGAGGCTTCCTCTCATGGGTCGTCATCATACCGCTCATCGCGACCTTCGGCGACGGGCTCGCCGCCCCGTTCTTCCCGGAGATGGTGAAGCCCATTTCGCAGATGAGCGCGGACGAGCTCTGGACGAGGTACATCCGCTACATAGGCGCCGGCGCGGTCGCGTTCGCGGGCATACTCACCGTCATCCGCTCGATACCCACGATGTGGGGGTCGCTCAAGATAGGCCTGCACGAGATAATGCGGCGCGGGATCCCGGCCGAGGGCAGGACCAGAACCGACCGCGACCTCCCGATGTCCTTCGTCTTCGGCGCGGCGGTCCTGGTCATCGCACTCATCGCTATCCTGCCGCACGCAATCGGCGAAGGCGGCCCCTTCTGGATAAGGTCGATAGGCGCCGTGTGCATCGCCGCGTTCGCGTTCCTCTTCGTGACCGTCTCCTCGCGCATAGTCGGCATGGTGGGGGTTACCTCGAACCCCACCTCGGGGATGACGATCGTGGCGCTTTTGGGCACCTCGATGCTCTTCGCCCTGCTCGGCTGGACCGACGACTTCGGCAAGGCCGCGGCGCTCACGGTGGGAACGGTCGTCGCCGTCGCCGCGTCGATGGCCGGCGACATCTCGCAGGACTTGAAGACCGGCTACATAATCGGCGCCACCCCGGCCCGCCAGCAGATGAGCGAGGTGATGGGCGCCATCGTACCGGCCTTCTTCATAGCGGCCGCGGTCTGGCTTCTGGGCGAGGCCTTCACCTTCGGCTCCGCCGAGCTCCCGGCCCCGCAGGCCACGCTGATGAAGACGGTGATCGAGGGGGTGCTCCAGGCCGACCTCCCCTGGGGGCTCGTCTTCATAGGCGCGGGCATCTCGCTGGCCGCGCAGCTGATGGGCGTCCGCCCGCTCGCGTTCGCGGTCGGCATCTACCTCCCCCTCTCCACGATGACGCCGGTCTTCATAGGCGGCGTGCTGCGCTGGGTGCTCGAACATGTGATGACGCGCAAGGACGAGGAGATCGAGGGCAGGGCGGACCAGGGAATCCTCTTCGG
>DAONII010000163.1:0-2316 GCA_035405085.1 bacterium
TTTTCGCTGCAGCGCAGACAGAAGTTTTCGTAGAGAGGCTCCGCCTCCTCGGGGGGCGCAGCCGGATCGAAGGAGGGCCTGCGGCCTTTCCCGCAGTCGGCCGCGAGCGTGAACTGCGACACGACGAGCATCTCCCCGCCTGAATCGAGGAGGGAGCGGTTCATCTTGCCGCCCTCGTCCTCGAAGATCCTCAGCTCGCAGCACTTCGCCGCGAGGGCGGCAGCATCGGAGGGGGCGTCCCCCTTTTGTACACCCAGAAGGATGAGGAGCCCCGGACCAGTGGATGCGATCGTTTCGCCGGAGACGGATACCGAGGCCTTTGATACTCGTTGCAGGAGTGCTCTCATGGTTTCCTTGAAGCGCCCTAAAAAGGTGGGAGCTTGAACATGCGCGCGATAAGCCCGCAGGATGCAAAGAGGTCCTCGTTTCCGGGCATTCCCTTTTTCAGGTGCTCCGCCGGGTCGTGCAGGATCTTCGCGACTATCGCCTTCGCGGCCTGCTCCACCGCCTCGCGATGTCGTTGGGAGAGATCCGGGTGCGTCCTGAAGAGGCGGACGATTTCGCCCTCGCGTATACTATCGAACTTGCGCGCGAGCGCGGCGATAGCCGGGGCTGCCCTGCAGCCGCCCAACTCCACCGCGAAGCGGCGCGCCTCCTCCTCGACGAACAGGCGGGCCTTTACGGCCGACTCGCTTCGCTCAGCGAGGTTTTTCTCCGCAATCGGCCTTAAGTCGTCAATGGATACGAGCTTTACGCCCGTGGCGCCGCAAAGGGCCGGCGAGACGTTGCGCGGGCTTCCGAGGTCGATTATGTGGAGCGGGCGGCTCTGCCCGGCCTCCCGCGCGCATTTCATCTCGCGGCTCGTGAGTATCGGTTTCTTCGCGGACGTCGCGGTCACCACCACGTCGTAAGCCGCCATTCTCGCGGGGAATTCATTCCAGGGGAGGGGCACAGCGCCGGATAGGCGCGCCGCCTCGCGCGCGCTCTCGGCGGAGCGCGCCGCTATTGCGACCTCGGCGAAACCCTCGCGCACGAGGCGCCGGGCCGCGGCCTTTCCCATCTCGCCGGCGCCTATGACGATAGCCTTCGAAGCGCTTGCGTCACCCACGAGGCTGGCCGCATGCGAGGCGGCGATCGAGGCCATCGATATCGGTCGCGAGAAAAGCATCCCCTCGGTGTGCACGCGCCTTGCAACGACGAACGCGCGGTGCATCGCGCGGTGCAAAACCGGGCCGGTGATGCCGGCGTCCCACGCGCGCCCGTAGGCGGCCTTCAGCTGTCCCAAAACCTGCGTCTCCCCGACCGCCATCGCGTCGAGGCCGGCGGCCACGCGGAACAGGTGCGCCAGGGCTTCCTGCCCCACGCGCACGTAGCAGAGCTCCTTTTGAAATTTGAGGCCGGATATCAGGTCTATAGACTCGAGCATCCCCTCGACATCCAGATCCTCCTTTTTGCAGGAGCAGTAGACCTCGAAGCGGTTGCAGGTAGAGAAAGCCATCGCCTCGGTTGCACCGGCCCTCCGGGTTAGCGATGAGGCCAACTCCGTCTCGCGCTCCACGACGGAGGCGAATTTCTCGCGCACCTCGACGGGCGCGGTTTTGTGGTTCATCCCTGCGACTATTATCTGCATCCGGGGCCCTTCTATCCCGCCAGGGCTTATTTCGCAAGGGCGTAAGAGGGTTGCCCGAGCGGGTGGCCGGCCGGGGGCTTTAAAAGGGGGGCTTTGCGGCCGACTTCCGCCGGGAGCCGGGCTTCTTTCTTTGCCAACGGATTCGCGCTGTGGTAGGCGCCGTGTATGGGCAACAACATCATAGTTTACGACATAGAGACGAAAAACGCCTTCGACGATGTAGGGGGGCGCGACGGCTTCACCAAGCTCGGCATTTCGGTGCTGGGTGCGTTCGATTACGAATCGAAGGAGTTCGCGGTGTACGAGGAGGGCGAGCTCGATAGGTTTTCGCTGCGCCTGCAGAAAAAGCCGCTGCTCGTAGGCTTCAACAGCCGCAGGTTCGACACCCCGATACTCCAGACCTACATGAAGTTCGACCTGAGAAAGCTCCCCCAGCTGGATATAATGGAGGAGATGACCCGGGCCCTTGGCCACAGGGTGAGCTTGGACAGCTGCGCGCAGGCGACCTTGGGCACCGGGAAGAGCGGTTCGGGGCTCGAGGCGATACGCCTCTACCGCGAGGGGCGAATTGAGGAGCTAAAGCGATACTGCCTCGACGACGTCCGCCTCACGCGGGATCTCTTCGAGTACGGGGCTGCACACGGCGAGATATTCTACACGCCGAAGTTCGGAGCCGGGAGGGCGCG
>DAONII010000163.1:2416-4020 GCA_035405085.1 bacterium
GGGCTGCACACGGCGAGATATTCTACACGCCGAAGTTCGGAGCCGGGAGGGCGCGCGCCCCGGTGAGCTGGGCGCTTTCCCACCCGAACGAGGGGCCGGAGGCTGAGAAGCAGCAGAGTCTGTTTTGATTCGGACGCGAGGTACAGGTGTCATCCTGAGGCCGTGTTGCCCGAAGGGCCGGCGTCGCCGAAGGATCTCGTGTGCTAGGAGATTCTTCACTTCTTAAGGAGCGAGACATGCACAACACGACCGATGTCATCGTGATAGGCGGCGGGCCGGCCGGCTGTGCGGCTGCGGCTTATCTGGCGAGGTGCAAGTGGAAGGTGTCCGTCGTGGATCGCCAGCAGGACGGCGGCTTTCTGGGCAGCCTTGGAAACGTGAGTTACTATCCGGGCTTCCCCGAGGCGATAAGCGGAACGGAGCTCATAAAGAGGATGCGGCGCCAGGCTGAGCTCGTCGGCGCGCACATCGCGTCGGACTGTGCCAAATCGATCGAAGTGGGCGAGGGGCCGCTCAAGGTGGCGACCGATTCCGGGAAGCTTCTTGAGGCCCAGTCCATAGTCATCGCCACCGGCGCCGCAGCCCGCACAAACTATCTGCACAACGAGCGCGAGTTCATGGGCAGGGGCGTTTCTCACGACGCGATAGCCGACGGCCCGGCCGTCGCCAAGAGGTCGGCCGCGGTCATAGGCAAGACGCGGCAGGCCGCCGAGGAGGCGCTCGCGCTCGCGCGCTTCGCCGAGAAGATCCACTTCATAATCCCTTCGTCTAAACTCGAGATAGAGGAGGGCCTTCTCAAGCAGCTTCAGCAGCATCGCTCTGTGGAGATGCACTTTTCCACGAGCCTCAAGAAGATAAACGGGGCCGAGCACGTCAACTCGGTGACGGTATTCAGCAACGGTCAGGAGAAGGAGCTGCCGGTCGCCGGCGTCTTCACGTACGTCCATGAGTATCAGTCCACCACGGGCTTTCTGGGGAGCGCGGTGGAGATGGGCGGAAACGGCGCGGTGAAGGTCGACCAGAACCTGTCGACATCCGCGCGCGGGGTATTCGCGTGCGGCGACGTCATCTGCGCGCGTCCGCAGCTGCCTGCGATATCCTCCGCGCAGGGGCTGCTGGCCGGAATAAGCGTGGACAGATATCTCTCGTCAAGGGGGTAGGTAATGGAGACGAAGGCCCTCATATTCGACTTCGACGGCGTGATAACGGATACGGAGCCGATCCACATGGAGGCGTGGCTCGACGCCCTGGAGGCCCACGGGATATCCTTCGACGAGGAGGAGTATCGCCTGAATTACCTTGGCCTCACCGACAGGGACTTTTTGGATGCGGTCGGGCGCATACACGGCCGCCGCTTCGACGACGCGGAGAAGGCGGACCTCATCGAGCAGAAGTCGCAGGGGGCGCTCACCATGCTGGAGCACGACGTGCCGCTCATCCCCGGGGTGCGCGAGTTCGTGGAGGGAGTCGCCGGAAAGATGATGCTCGCTATCTGCAGCGGCGCGAACAGGGGCGAGATAGAGTACATACTGCGCAGGCTCAGGTGGCGCGAATTATTTGACCCGATCGTCGCTTCCGATTCGGTCGTTCGCGGAAAACCTGAC
>DAONII010000164.1:0-3987 GCA_035405085.1 bacterium
TGCCTTCCTCGAGGACCACAGCCGCGTCCTCTATCACACCCAGAGCACCGACCCCGCCGGGACCGGGCTCCATCGTGACGAGCCTGCCGATGTTCCTTATGACCAGCTCTGTTTTGGACATGGTGCAGCCACAATAGCGGGGCCGTGGCGCGAGGGCAATCCTCAATTCCTAAGCAGGCGAAAAAAAGGGCCGTCCGTTCGGACGGCCCCTCCTTTATCAGCTTCCCTCAGCCTCAGCGGCGCCTCCTTGCGCTGAAGCGGCCGAGGCCGACAACCGCCGCGGCGGCAAACGCGAAAAACGCCGCCATGGGTCCGGCCGCCGAAGCGGCACAAAGGGCGCACCCGCCCGACGAACCCGCGGAAACTCCCCTGCCTATGAGGCCGACCTCGTGCGGGCTGTCGGCGGTGTTGTCGTCGATCACCAGGGACGCGGAGAAAGTGCCCTCGTCGAGGGGGAGGAAGAATACGTCTATCGTACAGGATGTCCCCGGCTCGACGACGCTGCCGCAGCAGCCGTCGGCCTTTCCGAATTCCGCCTCGCCCTCGCCCTCGATAGAGGTGAGGCTTATGTCGAGGTCCGAATCTCCGACGTTCGTAACGGTCAGCGTGAGCTGCGATACCTCCTGAATCGCCTGCTCGCCAAAATCGAGCGAATCGGCGGAGAGCGATGCCTGAGGTGTCGAACTTGGCACCCCGGTTCCGCGCAAAGCGACCGTGCGAGGGCTGCCGGAGGCACTGTCTTCGATCGTCACGAGGCCGTTTAGATCCCCGAGTGTCTGGGGCGCGAAATTGGTCGCCACCGCGCATCTCCCCCCTGCCGCCACCGGTCCGACGCAGTCGTTCTCCTGCGTGAACTCCCCTGACGACTCCACGCTCGAGACCTCCAGTTCGGCATCCCCTATATTAGTCAGGACGACGTAGTGGATTTCGCCTGTCGTGCCTATCGCCTGAGGGCCGAAATCGACCTCGGTCGCGGAGAGCTCTACAGACGGATGGCCCGGCTCATATCCGACGCCCGAAAGGGCGATCGTCTGAGTGGGTTCATCGTGGGCGTTGTCGGTGAGCGTTACGGTGCCGGCCGCGTCCCCCCTGATGGAGGGGGTGAACGTCACGCCGAAGGTACAGCTCTCGGCCGGAGCGAACGTCCCGGTGCAATCGCCATCGATCGCGAAATCTCCCGTGGCCGCGATATCGGTGATTATCAGATCGGCCTGTCCGGTGCTCGTCACCGTGACCGGATAGGCGGCGCTCGTGGTGCCCACCAGCTGCGGGTCAAAACGGATCCTCGTCGTCGATATGCTTATGTCGGGAACGCCGGCCGGGATACCCTCGCCGTAGAGGTCTATCTCCTGATCATGACCGTAGGAGTCCCTTACGGTTACGTATCCCTGAACCACCCCGACCTGGGTCGGCTCGAAGGAAACCTCCATATCACAGCTGTCGTCTGGCTCGATCGTCCTGGCGCAGTCCTTGGAGACTCCAAAGGGAGAGCCGCTCGCGGTTATATCGGTCACCGTGATCGGCACGAGAGCCTTGTTGAACAGGCGGACGAAGCGGCTCTCCGAACCGGAGCCGATCGTCTTCTTTCCGAAATCCACTTCCGTCGTGGAGGGCATGAGAGGAGGAACATAAGCCGAGCCCTCTATGAGGGCTACCTTCTTCGACAAACCGTCGTGCCATACCCTGAGCGCTGTCGCGAAGTAACCGGTGCGCTGCGGGGTGAAGTAGATGTGCGTCGTGCAGCTCTGCCCCTTGAAGAGAAACTTCAGAAAACAGCTGTTCTCGTCGGACGGAACGCTGAAATTGGTGTTGTCACCCAGATACGAAAGTTCGATAAGCGACGGCACGTAGCTCGTGTTCGTGACGGTGGCGACCATAAGGGGCGCATCGGAGCCAAGCTCCGTGCTCGGAAAAACGGCGGGTGTGATGGTCACGGTGAGACTGGGCCCGACCGAGGCCAAGGCCTTTAAAGGCTGCGCGAAAGAAAAGGCCGCGATACAGGCAACGGCGGCGACAAGGACAGCGCCCCGGCAAAACCATCGATTCGAAAGCATCCGCATACCTGCCCCCTTTTTGGATACCCGCTCTCTCTTTCTTAATGAGGCAGGATTATGGCAAATCGAGCTTCGGCGTTCAACGGGTAAAAAAAGCATCGGAGACCGCCCACCCCGACCCTGCGCTCCTTTCAAACAAAAAAATCATTAGCGGCACATTCTTTCTGCTGACTTCCGGGCCGTCATGAACGATATTGCGCTTACATGATGCCCCTCCCGCTTAATCTCAAGGCCCCGTACCGCGCCGCACTCGCGGCGCTGTCGGGGGTCCTCTATTTTCTCTCCTTCGTCGGCTTCGAGCAGTGGTACCTCGCCTGGATCTGCCTGGTGCCCCTCCTCTTTGCGCTCGACGGCGCCTCCCCGAAGGCGGGGCTGCTGCTGGGTTGGCTCTTCGGAACCGTGGCGCTCACAGGCGGGTTCTACTGGACTGCCTACACGATACGCGTCTTCGCGTTCATGCCCTGGACCGCGGCGGTCGCCGGCTGTCTGCTCCTTAGCTTCGCGCAAGCAACCCAGTTCGCCGCGTTCGGTCTGGCCTACGCGTGGCTCAGGACGAGTTCGCGACGCAGCCCCGTCATCCTGGCGACCGCCCTCTTCGTAGCGTCGGAGTTCGTCTCTCCTCAGCTCTTCCCGCACTACTTCGGCAACTCGCAGTATCTCAGGCTCCACATAATTCAGATCGCCGACATCGCGGGGGTTTTGGGGGTTAGCCTTTTGCTCGCCTTCGTGAACGCGGCCATTTTCGCAATCACGCGCAACGCGATCGACAGGCGTTTCCCCTGGCACACCGCGGCCGCCGTGCCGGCGGTTCTCATAGCCGTGGTCTTTTACGGACATTTGAGGATCGGGAGCGTCGAGGCGCTCATGGAGGACGCGCCCAAGGTCCGCTTCGGCATCGCGCAGGCGAACATGGGGATCTACGAGAAAAAGAGAAATCCCGAGAAGGCGCTGAGGCTCAACCGGGAGATGACCCAGAAGCTGAAAACCCAAGGTGCCGAGATCGTGGTATGGCCGGAGACCGCGGTCCAGGCCCCGGTGCTGGACGTCTATGCGGACAGCCTGCCCCATTCGGTCGTTGGCGATATCGGCACGCCGCTGATAATAGGCGCGCTACAGCGAAATTTTTCGCTTCCGGGCTCCCCGCTCTTCAACGTGGCCATCCTTTCCGACGCCGCTGGAAGGATAGAGGGCTCGTACAGAAAGCAAAAGCTCCTGATGTTCGGAGAGTACATCCCGATGGGTGAGAGCTTCCCGGGGCTTTACAAAAAATTCCCGTACATAACCCGATTCAGGCCGGGGCGCTCGAACGATCCGATCGCCTTCGGCGATTATCTTCTCAGCGTAAACATCTGCTACGAGGGGATACTCCCGCGCCTCGTAAGAAACATGATGAAATCCGGGGCCCACGCGATAGTCAACGTCACGAACGACAGCTGGTTCGGCAGGACGCACGAACCGATGCAGCATCTGGCCCTGGCCGCATTCCGCGCGGTGGAGCACCGCCGCTGGCTCGTGCGCTCGACGAATACCGGCATAAGCGCGTTCGTCGACGCCACAGGCAGGATAATCGAGCGCTCGCCGCTCATGGAGCCGGCCACGCTCATACGAGACGTTCCGATGATGGAAGGGAAAACAGCCTATGCAACGCTCGGCGATTTCCTGGGCTGGCTATCGCTGGGCGCCGCCCTCTCTTTCGCTTTTTCGGCCCTCAAGGTCGCGAAGCGAAAATGACGCCCGGAAGCGATCCGACTGGCCCTCATATCTCGCAGGGAACCGTGCTGAGATCCGAGTAACATTCTTCGCCGGCGGGACAATGGCTCTTGTCCGTGCACAGCGTCCCGCACGTCGTGTTCGCCACCGACCAGCTCACCCCGCAGCGGGAGCTCTCGTCCATGTACGAAGGGCATTCCTGAAAGTTCTTCTGCCCGGAGCA
>DAONII010000165.1:0-3938 GCA_035405085.1 bacterium
GGCCCAAAGACCGCCACCGATCTCATCAGGCGTTACGGGACCGTGGAGAACGTCATCGCCCACGCCTCCGAGCTAAAGGGCGCCCTCGCGAAGAAGGTGGAGGCGAATGCGGAGATGGCGCGTCTCTCGCGCAAACTCGTCACCATAGACACCGATGTGGAGATCGACGCGGGAGAAGAGAGCCTTGTGCCCCGCGGCGTAAACGAGGCCGGGGCGCGCGCCCTCTTCACGGAGCTGGAGTTCACCCGGCTCGTCTCCGAGCTGGCTCCTTCCGGCTCTCTCTCGCGCGAAGGTTACCGGACCGTTGACTCTGCCGAAAAACTCAAGGAGGTCGTCTCTTGCATACGCAGGAGCAGGGTGATGTGCATTGACCTCGAGACGACCTCCCTCGATCCGATGCAGGCCGAAATCGTCGGCTTCGCTCTGTCGTGGAAGCAGGGCGAGGCGGCCTACATCCCGGTGGGTCATGTTGCAACGGATCTCTCCGGCGGTGACGGGCAGACCGGAGAGCTCTTCGGGGGCAGGCCCGTCTCCGGGCAGTTGCCCTGTGCCGACGCAGCCTCCGCCGTGAGCGAGCTTCTGAATGACGAATCGATTCTCAAGGTGGGGCAAAACCTCAACTACGACTTTACGATCCTTCGCCGCATGGGCTTCGAGATAAACGGGCCGGCCTTCGACACGATGCTCGCCTCGTACGTCCTCAATCCCTCCGAGGCGCACGGCCTAGACGCCATGGCGCAGAAACACCTTGGGCACAAGACGATCACCTACGACGACGTGACGGGCAGGGGAAAGTCTCGGAAAAATTTCGCCGAGGTGCCCGTGAAGGTCGCCTCCGACTACGCCTGCGAGGATGCCGACGTGACCCTGAGGCTCAAGGAGCTCTTCGCCCCGAGGATAGAGGAGGAGGGTCTCTCCGATCTCTTCTATGAGATGGAGATGAGGCTTCTGCCCGTGCTGGTCGACATGCAGATCGCCGGGATGAAGGTGGATTCCGCGAAGCTCGCCGCGCTCGAGGAGGATTTCTCGCGCAGGCTTTCGAAGCTCGAGCGAAGGATCTTTAAGGAGGCGGGCGAGGAGTTCAACGTCAATTCCCCAAAACAGCTAGGCGAGATACTGTTCGGGAAGATGAAGCTCCCGGGGGACAAGAAGACGAAGACAGGCTTTTCCACCGGGCAGGAGATACTCGAGGAGCTCGCCGGTTCGCACGCCCTGCCCGGCCTCGTCCTTGAATATCGCTCGCTTTCGAAGCTGAAGGGCACCTATGTGGACGCGCTCCCCGCCCTCATAGACAAAAAAAGCGGCAGGATCCACACGTCGTTCAACCAGGCGGTGGCCGCAACCGGGCGCCTTTCTTCGTCGGATCCGAACCTGCAGAACATCCCCGTGCGCAGCGAGGAGGGAAAGAAGATCCGCGAGGCATTCGTGGCGGAGGATGGCTTCGTTTTGATTTCAGCAGACTACTCGCAGATAGAGCTGCGCGTTTTAGCCCACATGTCCGAAGACCCGGCGCTCTTGGGGGCCTTTGAAAAGGGCGATGACGTGCACGCGATGACCGCATCCGGCATATTCGGTGTTCCGACGGGTAAGATCACCGAGGAGCAGCGCTCGGTCGGCAAGACCGTGAACTTCGCCACGATCTACGGGCAGACCGCTTTCGGTCTGTCGAAGCAGCTGGGCATAGACGTCGGCGAGGCGGCCGGCTACATCGAAAACTACTTCAAAAAATACCCCGGGGTCGCCGCTTACCGCGAAGAGGTGCTGGCCCGCGCCAGGCGGGAGGGGAGGGTCGATACTCTCTTCGGACGCCGCCGGTTCATGCCTGACATGGAGAGCGCAAACGCGATGATGCGGCAGATGGCGGAGCGGACCGCGTTCAACACCGTATTTCAGGGAACTGCGGCGGACATAATCAAGCTCGCCATGATATCGATCCACGACGGCCTGCCGCGCGTGTCGGCAGAGGCCAGGGTCGTTCTGCAGGTCCATGACGAGCTCATCGTCGAGGCGCCGGATGGGGATGCGGCAGCAGTCAAGGAGTATGTCGCCTCGGAGATGGGCGGGGCGGCGAAGCTGCGCGTGCCGCTCGTGGTCGACGTGTGCGAGGCGAAAAACTGGGCCGAGGCGCACTGATCTGGCAGGCGGCCAGTAAGAAGCTGGGAAGCTCATAGGCTGAGAGGCCCTGAAATTAAGGGTGCTGAGAATATCGGAGGTTGGAGGATAAAAAGCGGCGGGCGCCCGAGGGCGCCCGCAATTATTCGCTTAGTCTTGTTTCGTTTCTAGTTGTCCGGCCAGCTGAGCCTCTGGAAATCCGGGTCCTTTGCGGCGGTCTTGCATATGTGAGTAAGCTCTTTATCGAAGGAGGTCGCACCCACGTCAGCGCAATCGGCTAGAGGTGGGTTCCATCCCTTAGTCGACTTTGTCGCATGGTCGACGGCCCATCCGATGCTGAAACCGAGCCCGATAGCGCCGTCAAAAAAGGCTCCTAGCCAGCTGTTGTTTTTTCCCAGTATGTCGTTTTGACCGAATGGTTGTCTGACGTAGCTATAGTAGTTCGTCTCTTTCTTGTCAGTTTCGTCTCCGGTCTCGACCACATATTCGACGATGACCCGCTTTATGTTGACGTCGACCTTGTGTATTTTGCCGCCTACGCAGAAGGTGTATCTTTGGGGGTTGTAGTGATTGAGCAGTACGCCGTTTATGTCCTCCACGCACAGTTCGTCGTTGGAGGACCACTCGGTGATTTCCAGGTCCGGGCTTTCATCCTTTGGCCTCCAGTTGCAGCTCGGGTCTACCTTGAAGGAGTCGCTGCTGCCGGCGATCTCGTCGGCGCCCGCAGTGAGCATCCAGGTGTGCTTGATGTCTTTGTCGTAGTCGTTGTCGTTTTTGTACAGCGGATAGATGGTGGCCTGCTTCACGTCGCTCAGTCTGGCTATCCTGCAGTTCGATACGAAATCCAGCGTTGCCGTCGTCACTGCATCCCCGCAGGCCCGATCCTCCACGGAGACTTTGAGCTTGTGTGTCGCAAGGTCTTCGTATTTCTGCGTGATGCTGTAGCTGCGGCGTTGACTCCTATCTAAATCTGTGGTTTCGCCGAAGACCTCTTTCCCGTCCTCGCCATCCTCCACTACGCTCCAATCGAAATGCCCGCTACCGCCGGTCGCGGTCAGCGTTATGCGCTTCTCCTCCCCGCGGACGAGCTCCCGGCTTGAGGCGTTTATTTCAACTTCGGCAAGGCATGGATTCGCGGCAATGGAGAGGTTCACGATCGCTTCCCTCGTCTGGTTGCCAATGGGGTCGCGCACTGCAAGCGAGATGGTGGCCGTCTCGCCCGCTACAAGATCCTTCGCCGTCAGGAGGATATAGGCCAGATTCGTGGCTCCGTCGCCGTCGTCGGGGAGTTCCAAACCGTCCGACTTCATCCCATCGGGCGCCTTCGCTTCGATATCGAATGCGTCGGCGGCGTAAGGCAGCGGGGTTTCCTTGCCGTCGATTATCCAGGTATAGGCCGATCTGTCCTGATAGCCGTTAACGGCGAAGAGCACCTGCTGGCCTGCGGAGAGGTCGAGAGTTTCGAGCGCAACCTGTTCGAGGGCGCCGCCATTTGGGCGGTAGGCCGATATTGCGAGGTTCTCGGCGATCTCTATGACAAATTCCCTGGAGTCTTTGTTTTTCGGATCCAACACGTCGTCAACTGTAATGTTAAGGGTTTGGCTGCCTATCTTTAGGCCGGGCAATGCCTTCAGAATTGCCTTCCTGCCGTCATCGGTGGGCTCGATGGAGAATGCATCGTTTGAAACGCTCCATATGTATGATCTGCCCTTGACGGCGTTGCGGACGCTGAGCTTTGCCGTGCAATTTCCGTCGATTACGTCACCCGCCAGGCAGCTCGCCGGAATTTTTCCGTTGATCTTGATCGCGGGCCTCACGATGAAGTC
>DAONII010000166.1:0-3868 GCA_035405085.1 bacterium
ATTCGTCTATCTTTTTCCGAATTTCCCCTTGCCACTCGCGGGGTTTTGTATATATTGCGCCGCGTTGTCGCGGACGTTAGTGTTTTTTTGAAGTGGGCCCGTCGAGCCCACTTTTTTTTCGGGTCCAAATGGATACGCAGGCCACATTGAAGAGGGTTGAAGAGCTTCTGGAGCCGGTCCTTTCGAACATGGGCTACGAGCTCGTCGAGCGGGAGCTCGCGACGGAGGGGGGGCGGCCCACCCTGCGCCTGTATATAGATAAAGAGGGCGGAGTGACGATAGACGACTGCGCCGCCGCCTCGCGCGGCGTGGAGGATCTCCTCGAGGTGGAGGATGTGATGCCGTCCGGATACAACCTCGAGGTGAGCTCGCCCGGCATCGACAGGCCGCTTAGGCGCCGGAAGGATTTCGAGAGATACTGCGGCTCCAGGGTCAGGATAAGGACGTTCGAACCGATAGAGGGGCGCGGGAACTTCAAGGGAACCCTGGAGCGTCTGGACGGGGACGAGATAGTGATGGAGGTCGACGGGCGGCACTACCGCATCCCGTTCGGCTCTGTGGCGAAGGCGCGGCTCGATGTCGAAAAGATCCCGCCTAAGTCGAAGAGCAACTGAATAATACAGAAAGGCGCGGCGAAATGCGCCGCGACGGAGGAGCTACCATATGGCATTGTTTCAGGATTTGAACCGTGTGCTCGACCAGGTAGGCAAGGACAAGGGCATCCCCAAGGAGATGCTAGTCGAGGCCATCGAGGCGGCCTTTCTAACCGCAGCGCGGAAGAAGTTCGGCCACCTGGGCGATCTCGAGGCTCACTTCAACGACGAGGACGGCGAGATAGAACTCTTCCAGTTCAAGACCGCTGTCGAGAAGGTCGAGAACGAAAATCTCGAGATCTCCCTCGAGGAAGCGCGTGAGCTCGATCCCGAGGCGGAGGTCGGGGACAGCCTGGGCGTCAAGATGGATCCCTCCGCGTTTGGCCGGATAGCTGCTCAGACCGCAAAACAGGTGATCATACAGAAGGTGCGCGAGGCGGAGCGCAACATAGTCTACGACGAATTCAAGGACCGCCTGGGCGAGCTCGTCACCGGAATCGTGCGCCGCTTTGAAAAGGGCGACATGATCGTCGACCTGGGCCGCACCGAGGCGGTGGTTCCGAAGCAGGAACAGGTGCCTGCCGAGAGCTACCGCGCCGGCGACAGGATACTCGGCTTCTTCCTGCGCATCGACAAGGAGGGGAAGGGCCCCGTGGTCGTGCTCTCCCGCCGAAACATAGGCCTCTTGATCGGCCTCTTCACGATGGAGGTTCCGGAGATCGCGGAGGGGATCGTAGAGATCCGCGCTGCGGCCCGCGAACCCGGCGTCCGCTCCAAGATCGCGGTCATCTCGCGCGATTCCGATGTAGACCCGGTGGGCGCCTGCGTCGGCATGAAGGGCTCGCGCGTACAGAGCGTCGTCGGCGAGATGAAGGGAGAGAAGATAGATATAGTCCAGTGGGATTCAGACCCGGCCCGCTTCGTTTGCAACGCTATAGCTCCCGCGGAGGTCGCGAAGGTGATCATACGCGAGCGCGAGCACGCCATGGAGGTCGTCGTGCCGGACGACCAGCTCTCTCTCGCCATAGGCCGCCGAGGGCAGAACGTGCGCCTCGCCGCGCAGCTCACGGGCTGGAACATCGACGTCTTCAGCGAGACGAAGATAGAGAGGGCCGCGTCTCACGCGCGTCGCGTGCTGGTGGATGTGCTCGGTGTGGACGACAGCACCGCCATGATGCTCTATTCACATTCGTTCCGCTCGTTCGAGGATATATCGAACGCCAGCTTCGACGAGTTCAGCCAGGTGCCGGGCGTCGGGCAGGAGAACCTGATAGACCTCCACGGAAAGGCAAAGGGGGCGGTGGCAAAGGGGCTCTCCACTCAGCAGATGATCGCTGAATTCATAAAACAGGAGGAGGAAGAGGCGGCGCGCCTAGAGGCGGAAAGGGCCGCGGCAGCCGAAGCAGAAGCCGCGGCCGCGGCCGCGGCCGAAGCCTCCGCCGCAGCCGAGGCTTCCGAGGAAGCGCCCGTTTCTGCGGATGCAGAGACGACAGCGCCCGACGAGGGCGCGGCCGTTGAGGAGGGAGCGGGCGAGGCAAAGGAAGAGGCGGCGGTCAAATAGCGGCGGGAGGGAAAGGGTTCGGATCGCCTTTTGCCTGCAGCAGGGGCCACAACAGGGAAGAAGATAATTATGGTTCAGGATACGGAAAACGAGGTTGTAACGACGAAAACGAAAGTCGTCGAGAAGCGCGTGAAGCCGACGGTTATCCGCAGGCGCGCGAAGAAGGTCGAGGCGCCTCCGAAGCCGGAACCCTCCACGGAGACTTTGGCTGAACAGGCTCAGGTCGTTCCCGAACAGGAGGTCTCGGAGCCCGCCGTGCAGCCCCAGGTGGAGGAGGCGCCGGGCCAGGAGGCCAAGGCGCCTGCCGAGAAAGAGGAGGTTTCCAAGCCCGCGCAGCCGGTGGATTCAAGGCCGGCCGTCGAGGCCCCCCCGTTCGTGCCCGGCGGGGTAAAGCTCGCAAAGCCCACGGATGCGGAGCGCAAGATAGGCGTAGTCGGCCACATCGATCTCGGGACCACGGGGCCCGCCGGTGCCGCAGCCGCCAAGGCGAAGGACGACTGGCGCGAAAGGATGAAGCGCGGTACGCGCCGCAAGAAGAGCCAGGCCGAGCTTGAGCTCGAAGCCATCCAACGGGCCGGCGGCCTTCTTCACTACGCCGAGGCGGTTAAGGACGACACGAGCGTCGTCCAGGAGGGCGGCGCGGCCGACGCCGCGGTAGGCGAGCGCGTATTCCAGCCGGTGCCCTCCACGCGTCGCCGCAAGAGCGCGCGCCGCGAGTACAAGCAGACGCAGGTCACCGAGCGCAAGGCCGCGAAGAAGGTCATACGCATCGAGGAGGGGATATCCGTATCCGGCCTCTCCCAGGCCATGGGGGTGCGCGCGAACGAAATCATACAGAAGCTGATGGCGCTTGGAGTCATGGCGACGATAAATCAGCAGGTCGACGTCGACACCTCGAAGCTGATAGCCGAGGAGTACGGCTTCACCGTGGAGCACACCGCGTTCAAGGAGGAGGAGGTCCTCGTGGAGCCGGATGCGAAGGTCTCCGTCGAGAACCTCTCGCCCCGGGCGCCGGTCGTCACCGTCATGGGTCACGTCGACCACGGCAAGACATCGATACTGGACGTGATACGCAAGGCGAACGTCGCCGACGGGGAGGCCGGAGGTATAACCCAGCACATAGGGGCCTACGAGGTCCGCCATTCAAAGGGCGTGATAACGTTCCTGGATACCCCGGGGCACGAGGCGTTCACTACGATGCGCGCGCGCGGTGCGCAGGCGACCGACCTCGTGGTCCTCGTCGTCGCGGCCGACGACGGCATCATGCCGCAGACGGTTGAGGCCGCCGACCACGCGAAGGCCGCAGGCGTCCCGATAGTCGTGGCGATAAACAAGATAGACAAGCAAAATGCCGAGCCGCAGCGCGTGAAGCAGTCGCTCACCGAGATCGGGCTCGTACCCGAGGAGTGGGGCGGCGACACGATCTGCGTGCCCACCTCCGCTAAGACGAAGGAGGGAATCGACCAGCTCCTGGAGATGATCCTCCTTCAGGCGGAGGTCCTCGAGCTCAAGGCCGACCCGACGATCCGCGCAAAGGGTATCATCGTGGAGTCGAGCCTCGACCGCGGCCGCGGGCCGGTGGCGACGGTTCTGGTGCAGGAGGGGACCCTCGAGGTCGGTTCCTACATAGTTGCCGGTACCTACGAGGGCAAGGTCCGCGCGATGTACGACGCGACCGGCGCTCAGATAGACAAGGCCGGCCCGTCGAAGCCGG
>DAONII010000167.1:0-3855 GCA_035405085.1 bacterium
TCTGGCGGCCAGTGCCCGGCAGTGCTACACTTTTCCGCGAAGAGGACGGCCCGGCCACGGCGGAAAACGTCGGGGCCGGGCCCGACCTTCCCCTGACACATCTTTGCAGAAGGAAATTTCTTTGCGCACGTCATTTGTTTTGCTACGCTCGCCGCATGAAAAAGACCAAGCCAGAGAAAAAGATCAAAGCGCCCCTTCGCCCCGTAGAGAGCGAGGTGCGAAACCTCCTCGACATGTTCGAATTCTTTCTGACGGAACGGCAGCTCTCCAAGCCCATCGACGCACTCGGCGAATCGGTGAAGGACATGCGAATCATCGTCGGAAGGCTACTCGTCGATCATTTCCTTTCGCTCACGCCCGCTGCGGAGACGAGGTTCTGCGCATCCCTTGCCGACATGCTCGCCGACAGGGCCGCGGAGCTGCCCGCCGACAGGGAGGAGGATCGCAACTATAACGCCTACTGCATAGGCGAGATACTCACGACGTTCGAATACGCCCAGGAGATAAAGTCCGCCTATCCGGGTGATCCTATACTTCAGAAGATGCTCGCACTTGACATACCCATCATGCGGCCGTTCGACTACGGCCTCAGGGGAAAGCTGAAGCTGGTTCCGGGAAAGAAGAAGAGGATAAGATACAGGTGAGCGGCTCTGGGCTGGACTTTCCGTTCATGTATATTTGAACGCGCTGCCCCCGATGAATTCCCTCAGTATGGACGCGTGCGGTACCTCCATGGTCAATATGGGAAGGAAGAGCTGAAAGAAGCGCACGAGCCTGGCCGCCTCCATGAAAGACGGATGCTCGCGCGGCACCTCGGCCAAAAACCTCTCCGCGTAGGGCTTGAACAGCGCATGCTCGTACGACAACGCTGAATTGAATATCACGTCGGATTCGCCCTGAAACGGAAAGATGTATCTGTTCTCTCCGGCCCTGACGCTCCTCCAGCCGGCTATCGTATCCGCCGCGCTCGTGCCGCGAAACAGCCGGTCCCTTAGAATGCGCCTGCAGAGCCTGGTGTCCGTGGTGAATATGCGGTTGTGGTCGTCGATGCACAGCTGGGTCAGGGCTGAGACGTATATCTTGAACTTGTTTTCCGTCGGTATCATAGGCGTTAGCGCTTCGTTAAGGCCGTGAATTCCCTCGGCCATGAGAATCTGATCGCGCTTGAGCTTCATCCTGACGGTTTTGGCCGCGTCGCGCCGTCCCATGGGAAAGGAGTAGTGCGGTATGACCGCCTCTTCACCGTGGATCAACCTCTGGACCTGCTCGTTGAATAGTTTTACGTCCAGCGCCTCCAGACACTCGAAATCGTAGCTGCCGTCGGGGTGCCTTGGAGTCGCCTCGCGATCCAGATAGAAGTGGTCCATCGATATGGCCACCGGCTCCAGGCCGTGAATCTTGAGGTGTATCGCGAGGCGCTTGGTAAAGGTGGTCTTGCCCGATCCGGACGGACCCGCGATCAATATAAGACGCGTGTTCCTTCGCCCCGCGATCTCGTCGGAGATGGCGGCTATCTTCTTCTCGTGCAGGGCCTCCGCCACGTGCACCAGATCCTGCGCCCCGCCCCCCATGCAATGTTCGTTGAGGTCGGCCACGTTGCGTATGCCTATCAGCTCGTTCCATCTCTTAGTCTCGAGATAGGTGGCAAATATCTTTGGCTCGGGCCTTACTTCGGAGGCGAGCGTTCCGTTCTCGTCCGGAAAATCCAGAACTATACCGTGTTCGTACGGATGGAGCCTGAAGCTCTCGACGAGGCCGGTGCGGGACGCGAAGACGCCGGTAGAGAATCCTCGATAGGAGCCAAGGGCTATGACCGGGCATTCGGAGCGCCTCTGCTGGCGCAACAGCTTCACGCTGTCGTGCATCTTCTGTTCTTTGAATATCTCCACCGCCTTCTCGACCTGCATCCACTCCGGCTCCATGGGCAGATCGGCCGCCACTATCTCCTGTATCCTGCGCTCCAGCTCGGATATGAACTCGGGATCCACTGCGTGACCGTGGACCTCGAAGAAATAACCGCTGCCCACCGACTGCCCGACGATGGCCCTGGCACCGGGCGCGATCTCGGCAAGGGCGGCATAGAGTATCGTGGAAGCGGTGCGCCTGTAGATGTCCATGCCCTCGCGCCTGGATATATCTATCGTCTCTATATCCGAGGAACCGCGAACGCTATAATACAGGCCATCGAGGCGGTTGCTCACGACCACGCCCAGCGGCGTGAAGCGGCCGCGGTGCGGAGCCCTCGTGAGGAGCTCCTCTATTCGCACCCCCGAAGGGACGACCAGCTGCTTCCCGTTCATCATTATCTTTATCGTCGTTACCATTCCACCCCCTGCGGTGCGCACGAATCCCATGAAGGCTCCACAGCCTAATTTCCGGCGCCTCGTTTACTCCTTTTGGTCGCCTTTTTGCCGCCCGCCGAAGAGCTGCCTCCCCCGGCCTTTTGGCTCCCCCTCGGACGCGAAGCCGCCGGCTTGGGCGGCCCGCCCCTCTTGCGCTTCACCACGGAGAAGCCCTCCAGCTCACGCTCGTCGTGTTCGAGAGAACTCGTCAGATCATCGGCTGCCTCGACCAAGCTCCTCATGGAGGAACTCAGTTCCACATGCTGCAGGGCGGGATCCGCCTTCAGCGAAGCGTAGATCTCGTCTCCAAGGTCGTGCAGAACCCGGTAGAGATCGAAACGCTTTCTACTGGCCTCAACATGAAGGCGAGCGGCGCTCGCGGTGGATCCTGCCAGAAAACCCGCCTCGTGCATCCCGATCTTCAGCATCGCCATGCCCTCGTCGATGAGCTTTTTCGCCCTCTCCTGCATATCGTTCCATTTTGCCATATTTTCCCCCTTTGAGCGTCGGGGCATAATAACCCTCCTGAGCCAAATTCCAAATGGAATTTTGGTATTGATTATGCGGCCTGAGCCTGTGATAACCGCCCCGTGACGACGAAGCCCTCAAAGGCCATTGCCACCTTTCCGAACCCGAATCCGGAACGGGACTACGCCGTGGAGATGGACTGCCCGGAATTCACCTGTCTTTGTCCGATGACCGGCCAGCCGGATTTCGCGCACATATGGATCAGGTACGTTCCGGACCGCCTCTGCGTGGAGCTAAAGTCGCTCAAGCTCTATCTCTGGAGCTACCGGGAGGAGGGGGCGTTTCACGAGGCGGTCACGAACAGGATACTGGACGATATCGCGCGCGAAATCCGGCCGCGATGGATGGAGGTCGAAGGTCGCTTCAACGTGCGCGGCGGCATCACTACGACGGTCAAGGCCTCGTGCGGGAAGAGGGCCTGAAGTTATCCGCCCAGCGCGCCCGTAGCTCAGTGGATCAGAGCATCTGGCTTCGAACCAGAGGGTCGGGAGTTCGAATCTCTCCGGGCGCGCTGGGCGGATAAAATCTTTCCGGGTCCTTACCCGTTAACTCAAACGCACGACGGCGTTGTCCTCCAGGGAGACGGAACATGAAAAAAGCAATTGTGCAGACGGATATCCCGGGGCTGAAGCTTTTGGCGCGCGGCAAGGTGCGCGACATATACGACCTGGGCGAAGAGCTCCTGATCGTCGCCACGGACCGGATCTCGACGTTCGACGTCGTCCTCCCCACGCCGATACCGGGGAAGGGCGAGATTTTGACAAGGATGTCGCGATTCTGGTTCGCGAGGACTGAGGGAACGATCCCGAATCATATTTCCACGACCAGCGTGGCCGATGCGGTGAACGACGCCGACTGGATCGATAGGATCGGCGACAGGGCGATGGTCGCGAAAAAGGCTAAACCCCTTGCGATAGAGGCGATCGTGCGCAGCTATCTTTCGGGCTCGGGCCTCAAGGAATATGAAAAGAACGGCACGGTGTGC
>DAONII010000168.1:0-3846 GCA_035405085.1 bacterium
TTTTCGGCGGCTGCGCTGCTCGCAAACCCCTTCTTCCCGGAGGCGCTCACATTTCCTTTCGAGCACATGGGCCAGGGCTTTTCGCTCTCGGTGACGAGCGACTGGGTTCGGGCGGGCTGGTTTTTACCGCAGGCGGACGCCGCATCGTGGGGACTTTTGGCGCTTGGCGCCTTCGCTGTAGTAGCGGCGTTTTCCTGCGTGCGGGGCCGGCGCAGTTTTCCGTGGGCTTTCGCGGCCGTCGTGGCGGCGTGCCTGCCGGCCGGGTTCTGGATGATGCGCTTCGTTCCCTTTTCGGCGATAGCCGTATCGGCGTTCATCGCCGCCTGCCTGCAGAGGGATACCGCGCCGTCTCCACGCGCGGCCTCATCCCTCAGGGTCGGAGCCTTTGCAGCCGCGTTCGGATCGCTGATGCTCATGTTCCAGACCGGTCCTCTTCATGGCGCGAGGTTTCGCCCGGGGGGGGTTGACCTGGTGCTCGGCCTGCCGGTAGGCGCCGGGTTTCTGAAGGAGGAGTTTCCAAAGGAGGCAGTGGACTTCATCGAGAACGCAGGCATAGAGGGGAACATCTTCAACGACATGTCCTGGGGCGGCTATCTCATCTGGCGGGGGTGGCCGGAGCGCAGAGTCTTCATAGATACACGAACGCCGGTGTACGGCGACGAGTTCATAAAGGGGTATTCCGACGCGCTTTTCGACGCGGGCCTCTTTTCGAGGCTCGCGGACCGGTGGAGGATAACCCATGTACTCTACGACGCGAGGGACATCGCTGCAGAAAAGGGGCCCCTGAAGTTTTTGCTCGGCGATCCGCTCTGGAGGGCGGTTTTCTACGACGGGAAATCCGTAGTCTTTCGGCGCGCAAAGAGATGAAAAAAAGGGCCGCCTCTTCGGCGGCCCCCTTCGCCTTTCACCTCCGACCTCTAACCCTTTTTCTCCTTCACATATTTCATGATCTGCCTGAACTGGCTTTCGCCGTCTAGGCCGGCCTCTGCCAGGACCATATCCGCCTGTCCGCTGCCGAGGTAGTGCCCCTTCTGGAACGGGTGCATCGTCATCCTCCGGCCGAACTCGGAATCGATCCACCGGAACATGGTGGGGAGCGTGAAGCCGGTTATTCCCATCGCCTCGCGCGAGAGCTCGTCGGGGAATATCTGCTGCTGTTCGGATGCCGGCAGCATGTCGAAGAGCTCCGCGCTCGTCACGCAATAGACGTTTAGATCGACGCCCTCCTTTTCGAGCAGCTGCATCGCCTCCTCGACGAACGCGTACATCACTCCGCTCTCCTGAATGACGACCGTGCCTTCGCCCTTGCCCCTGGCCTTTCTGAGACGGACGATGCCCTTCGTGCATTCAGAGGCCGGTGGGAAACCCAGCTTCTCCCTGTCCGGCACCCTTTCGTTCGGCCTCGTCACGAAAGGCGCGATAAAGGCGGGGCGCCTCTCCAGCGCCGCTGTCACCAGCGGCCAGACCTCCTGGGGCTCCCAAGGGGTGAGCGTTATCGCGGTGCCGCGCGGGAAGTTCTCCTGCAGGAGCTGAAGCGCCTGCGGGTCGGCGTGGGTCGGGCCGTCCTCGCCTGTCTTCAAGCCGGCATGGCCGCACACCAGAATGAACGGCTTGTAGGGTTCCTTCTTCAGCGCCTGGCGGGACTGGCTGCCTATCGCGTGGAGCCTGGCTGCGATGTGACCGAGGGGGGCGATGAAGGCGCCGTAGGAGGAGCCGACCCCTATGTTGTGCCCGAACGTGGAGATCCCGGCGAGTATTCCCGAGATCGCGTCCTCGCAGATGCCGCCGAGCGAGAGGAGCCTGGCGCCCGGATTCGTCTTCGCGTTGAAGAATCCCTCGGGGAAGCCCTTCGCCACCTCGCTGACGCTCGTCGAGCCGAGGAGGTCCGCCGCTGCGCCGAAGATCGCCCCTTTGCTCTTCCTGTTGTAATAGTTGAGCACGCGGCCGAGCTCGCCGCGCAGAGTGGTCGAATCGCCGGCGCTGAGCTCAAGCTCAGCCGGCGTCTTCGCCGCGCTCTCCTTTGCCGCCATGTAGAGCTTATCGATGTCGGGCGCCCCGTCGCGCGGTTTCCTGGCGAGCCTGTCGAGGCGGCTCTTCGACGCGACGAGCCTCGAAGCGAGCCACGAAGTCGTCTCCTTCTCATTTTCCAGCGCAGATCGTATGACGCAGAGCGCCTCCCAGAAGCACTCCTCGTAGATCTCCTTGATCTTTCCCCCCTTGCAGCGCTGTTCGCCTCCCTCGCATTTGGGCAGAATAGCTCCAATCCCGCCGATGAGCGGGGCGAGGGCTTTGTAGAATCCCTCTGAGCACAGCTTGTGACCTGCGCCGTGGGAAAGGCGCCCCTCTATTCCGTACTGCCACCCCTTGATCGTGCGGTAGACGATCGCGGTGGGCTGGCCGTTGTCGATGGCCAGCGCCCTGCGCTGTGCGGCGACTATCTGTTGGAAGTTTTTCCCGTCCGGAACGAATATCACGTTCCAGTCGTGCAGACGGGCGAACTCGGCCGGCGTCCACTGTACGTAGTCGCCGGGATTTTCCCCGTCGCGGCAGACCCGGTTCGAGTCTATGGAGGCCTGGTTCCAGTCTATGTGGACTATGGCGTTTCCGAGCGAGGATGTGCCGGCCGCTGCGAAGGCCTCGGCCACGCGGCCCGGGGTCATCCCCCCCTCGCCCTCTACGATGTGTACGCGCGGCGCCGCCTTGCCGAAGCGGTCGGCCGCGCCGAACGCCAAACCCAAAGAAGTCGCTATCCCCACGCCCGATGCCCCCGTGGAGAGGCGCAGGTGAGGAGTTGCCGGGGTGGGGTGACCGTCCAGCGCCTTCGAATGGAACTTCGCAAAGAGCGGGGTCTTCGATATCGGGTTCCTGCGGAAGCCCAGAAGGTCCTCGAGCCTTAGCTGCATCTTCTCGTCGGAGGGCAAGAGTTCGGGTGCGGCTATGCGCGCGACCTCGTTTCTGAGCGCCCACATGGCGTATAGCCCAAGGGCCTTGTGCCCCGCCGCGTAGGAGCACAGGTCGGCGTCCTCGCGGTCCGGGCTCGAGAGGTCGAGGTCCATCGAATCGTAGAGCACCGAGGCGACGAACCGGCCAGATGAGATTGAGCCGCCAGGATGGCCGGACGTCGGCACGTAGTTGTAGAGCAGGGCGCACAGCGACCTGTACACGAGGTCGAAGCGCTCGAGATGGGCGAGCTCCCCCTCAGAGAGGGTTTCCGCCGTTCCGGTTTCTTCGGAGATGTCTATGTAGATCCCGCGCCGCGGGCCGAGTTCGAACGCCATTTCCGACTCCTTTCGCTCTGTGGTCTTGCGTTGCCTTTAAACCCGTGGGTCAGCTCAGCCTCTTTCCCTCCTTCACGAAAGCCTCGAAGCCCTTGGCGTCCTGCGCGGCCTTCGCTATGCGGGATACCCCGTCGCGCAAGTCGTCGATGCCGGTGGCTATCGAGATTCGCAGGAAGTGCATCCCCTCGGTGCCGATGCGGCCGAAGGACTTACGGTCCATCGTGGCCACGTGGTAGCTGAAGAGCAGAAACATCTGGAAGAGGGTGGACGGGCTCGTCTTCGCCTTCACCTCCGGCGGCAGCTTTTCGTATGCGTCGATTGCGCCTATGTTGCGGCATACGCCTCCGATGTTCGGGAAGACGTAGAACGCCCCCTTCGGGTTCTGGCAGGTGATACCTTCGATTGCATTCAGTCCCGCGACGACGGCGTCGCGCCTCTCCTGGAAGGCCGTCACCATCTTCCTGATTTCGGCCGGGCTCTCGGGGGATTCAATCGCGGTCTTCGCGCCCATCTGGTTGTAGGCGGGGATGCAAGAGAAGTAGTTTATGTTGAGGTTCTTGAAGACCTG
>DAONII010000169.1:0-3845 GCA_035405085.1 bacterium
CCGACCCTGGCCCCACCCCTGGTTAGCAGCGCGGCGACCTTCCGGTCATCGAGCCCGAGGGCCTTCAGGACCGAGATCTCGTGCAGGCGGTATATAGTCATTAGCACCAGCACCGCCACGATGTTGAGCGCAGCGACGACCACCATCACGCCCATGATCAGGGCGGAGACCAGCCTTTCGAGGCGTACCGCAGCGAGGAGCTCGCGGTTGAGCTCCCCCCACGTGACGGCCCTGTACCCGGGCCCCAGTTTTTCCTCGAGCCGCGAAGCGACGGAGAGCGCCTTATCGGGATCGTCGAGCTTTATCTCTATGCCGGTGGAGCTCCCGGCCGCGGCTCCGAACAGGCCGCGGGTCGCCGGAAGAGACATCAGCAGGAACTGGTCGTCGTAGTCGTGCATGCCCGATTTGAAGCGGCCCACTATTTCGACTTCGTCGAATCGGCGCGACGCATCCTTTCCAACCTCCTCGCGCGGCACGAGCATCCTTACGATCTTTCGGTTGTCGAATGCGCCGAGGCTGCGCGCGAGCGATTCGCCGGCTATCGCAGCCGGAGGCCCCGCGCTTTGCGCCCGAAGCGCCTCCGCGAGCGAGCCTGCCCCGTCATAGAGGGTGATCGGCATCGAGTTCACCGATTCCATCGTCAGCGGATCGACCCCCTTCACCACGACTCCGGAGATATTTCCCCGGCCCATGATCAGGCCCTCCCGATACAGGAAGGGCGTTTCGGCGATCACGCCGCGGGACGCGGCCTCGTCGATGGCGGCCGCTTTTTGTCTCGCCGATTTTGGCAGGAGGCCGGCAAGCCTCTCCGGGTCGATCTGCAGAAGCAGGCCCTGCAGGCGAGGCGAATCCATCAGGAGGATCAGGATGCGGTCGCGCAGCGCGTCTGCTGCGGAGGCCAGGCCGCGCACGGCGCCTAGCAAGGGGAGATAGCGAAGCTCCCTCTCGGCTTCGGCCATCTCGCCGGGGGATGCGTAGGAGAGCGAGCGTATCGCCGCGACGGCCTCCTCCGTGTCCTTCATCTCACCGCCGCCCATAAGGATTACGTGCGCGTTGAATTCCAGCAGCGCCTTCCGGTACTTTCCCTCGAAGCCCCGCCCTATCGAAGTGGCCACCACCAGGGCAGCCACCCCGACCGCAATCCCCGCCGTAGCGACCGCCTGCATCATGCGTATGGATCTAGGCAACGTCGACTTGGCGTTGAAGCGCGAGCTTATGAACGATATGAGCGACATCCCTTCCCTTTCACTCGTACCTCAGGACCTCGGCCGGCTTTTGCTTCACGGCCTGCCTGACCGGAAAAAATGCGGCCACGACCGCTATCGCCACGCCCGCGAGCGCGAAGGCGGCAGCGGAGGCGGGGCCTACCTCGACCGGCAGATAATCTATGTAGTAGGAATCCGGGAGCGCTATCGGCCATCGCTCAAGGGCGAAGCAGAGCGCGAGCCCGGCGACGAGACCCGCAGCGGATCCTATGGCGCCTATGAAAGCGGCGTGCATGAGGAAGATGCGCATGATCGAGTCCGTCTCCATGCCGGCGGATTCCATTATGGCGATATCCTTCCTCTTGGCTGCGGTGACCAGAAGCACGACGCCGACGACCGCAAAGGAGGCTATGAGCAAAACCATCGCGAGCACACCACCCATCGCGAGGCGCTCAAGCTTGAGCGCCTCGAAGAGCTTTCTGTTCTGCTCGTGCCAGCCGGCTGCGCTCCATCCATTCGGGAGGGAGGGGCGCAGCTCTTCGAGGACGGCTCCGACCGTTCCCGGATCCTTGAGCTTTATGAACCAGCCCTCCTTCGCCTGAACGCCAAGGAGTTCCTTTGCCTCGTCGAGGCCGACCAGTATATATTTCCCGTCGTACTCGAAGACGCCTGTCCTGAACACGCCGGCGACCGAAAACCTGCGGCTGTTAGGGCCCAGCTCTCCCGAAGACAAAACCTCAGCCAGCGGGGCCACCAGCTCGATCGAATCCGCGAAATCGGGATGCACCGAAAGCTGCGAGACGACGTCACTGCCTATGACAGCGCCGGCTAAAGAACCGCTTCGCCGGAGAATGCCCTGCGCACCCTCCCCTCCCTCCGGAAAATAGAGCTCGACCCTGCTCATCCGCCCTATCGAGGACGGCTTTATCCCCCTGACGCGCGCTCCCTGCGCTGAGAGCTCGCCGGCTGCCTCCGATTGTGCTATCACCTCGCCCTGGACGAAAGGGGACGCGTCCGTGATTTTGTCCTTCGGCAGAAGCTGGTTCAGAGAAGCCTCGTCCAGGGCTTTCGCCCCGGCGCCGCGCGTGAGGGTTATGTGTGAGCCGAAGCCTATGAGCCTATCGGTTAACTCCGTCCTGAAACCCCGCATGACCGACATGATGAGCACAAGGGCGAGCATGCCGACGGCTATCGCGGAGATAGCCGTCGCTGTGAGCAGCGGCGCAAAGCGCCCCGCGCTCTTCGAGAAGAGGTATCGGAAGGCGATCCAGGAGGAGAGCTTCATCAATCAGCCTGTTTCTTCTTAAGCGTCGGAAAGAGTATGACGTCCCTGATGGACGGGGAATCGGTGAGGAGCATAACCAGCCGGTCGACGCCGATCCCCTCGCCCGCGGTCGGCGGCATCCCGTACTCGAGCGCGTTCACGTAGTCCTCGTCGTAGTGCATCGCCTCAAGGTCGCCGCGGCCGAGCGCGTCGGCCTGTTTCCTGAAGCGCTCGGCCTGGTCCTCCGGGTCGTTTAGCTCTGAAAACGCGTTGGCCATCTCGCGGCCGTAGATGAACAGCTCGAACCGGTCGACGACCTCGGGGTTTCTGTCGTTGCGCCTCGACAGGGGTGAGACCTCTGTCGGGTACTGCGTGATGAAGGTAGGCTGCACGAGCTTCTTCTCGACGGTCAGCTCGAAGATCTCGGTGAGTATCGCGCCCAGCCCCTCGTCCTTGGACTTGAGCTCGTCGCCGAGCGATTTCGCGAACTCGAGCGCCTTCTCGCGCGACTCCAAAACCGCCGGGTCTACTCCGCCCACCTCGACCAAGGACTCCTTCATCGTCATGCGCTTAAACGGTGGCGTGAGATCGATCGGAGTTCCCTGATAGCTTATATCGGTTGTGCCCAGCACCCTTTCCGCTATGTGGCCGATGAGCTCCTCGGTGAGCTTCATGAGGTCCTCGTAGGTCGACCAGCTCTCATAGAACTCCATCATCGTGAACTCGGGGTTGTGCTGAATAGAAATTCCCTCGTTTCTGAAGTTTCGGTTTATCTCGAAGACGCGCTCGATGCCGCCGACCACGAGCCGCTTGAGGTAGAGCTCGGGGGCTATTCTCAGAAAGAGGTCCATGCCGAGCTTGTTGTGGTGGGTCACGAAGGGCCTGGCCGCGGCGCCGCCCGGGATCGGGTGCATCATCGGCGTCTCGACCTCCAGATATCCGCGCGCTACCATGAATTCGCGCATCGCGCGTATGATCTCGAAGCGGCGCACAAACGTCCGCTTAACCTCTTCGTTCACGATCAGATCGACGTAGCGCTGACGGTAGCGGGTCTCCACGTCCGTGAGGCCGTGCCACTTCTCGGGGAGCGGGCGGACGGACTTGGTCACGAGCTTTAAGTCCGCCGCTGCCAAGGTCAGCTCGCCCGTCTTCGTACGGAAGAGCTTTCCAAAAAACCACGCGAAGTCGCCTACGTCCATGAGCTTGTAAGCGGCGAAGAGCTCCTCGGATACCGACTGCTTCTGCACGAAGACCTGCAGGCTGCCGCTGCGGTCCTTGATCTGCAGGAAAGCGGCCTTGCCGAATGCGCGTATCGCCATGATCCGGCCCGCCAGCGAGAATAGCTCCTCGACCTTTTCGAGCTCCTCGGTGTCCTT
>DAONII010000170.1:0-3841 GCA_035405085.1 bacterium
CCGCGAACAGGTCTTTCTCCAGATGCAGCAGGAGATCCCGTATTCGGCGGCGGTAGAGATAGAGGAGTTTCACGACCCCACGCCGGAGAGGGCCATCACCGATATCCGCGCGGCGATAATAGTCGAGAAGGAGTCGCAGAAGGGGATGGTCGTAGGACGCGGCGGGCGCAGGATAAAGGAGATCGGCAAGAGGGCGCGCAAGGTGATAGAGGAGCTCGTGGGCGGCAAGGTCTTTTTGGAGCTCCATGTGCGCGTCGAGAGGGACTGGACGAAGGACCGCGGCGCCATAAGGCGACTCGGCTACACCAGCCAGCTGGATTAACGGCCCGCGCCGTCACCCGGCGAGCCGACCCGGGCTTTCCCGTGTTTGTCCAGAACCTCGAGAAACGCCACCCCCTCCCTGTTTTCCATCTGGGAGAAGAGATAGGGTATGAGGGGCCTGTCCGCGCATCCCTCCTTCGGCGTGCAATGGCGAAGCGTCGGCTCTTCAAAACCGGCAAGGCCCCCGGCTAGAACTATACCCATGTGCCTGACACGGGTGCCGAATTTGAATTCGTCCTCCGCCTTGCCTATCAAGAGCATTATCGAAAAGGCCGGGATGCGCGAAGAAACCCCGCCGTCCATCGAAACCGTTCCGTCGCGCACGACCAGGATGTCACGCAGCGGAACGAAGCTTATCTCGACCGGAGTAGGGTCCTTGAGATCTCTGGCCATGCGCTCCGTCCGGATCTCATCCTTGTGGTGCGGAAGCATGTCCGGCTTCGCTTCGATCCATCTCATGAAGTCTATTTCGACGACCGCTCTCTTCACGAGTGATCCGCCCACCTCGCCCGTTATATCCCTGATGTAATTGCGCGCAGAGTTTTCGCGCACCCAGTCCTCGACGTGGTGGTTGCGCATCGCATAGGTATGAACGCAATCGCGGTAGCGGATGCACCCGAGCGTATCGGTAAATTCGCCCGCATCGCCGGAGAACGATAGAGCCACGACCTCCTCCACGAAAGTCATGCAGTCGATCGCGTCGAACCTATAGGTCGGGTCGTCGTCTATGCCTGCGCCGTTTCCCTCCCCCAGGGGATCCGGCTCATAGCGTATTCCCAGAAATCTGCGGCTCAAGCATTCCAGCCTTTCCAGGAGCGGGAGATCCTGCACCGACGAGAGAAACGGCGCGAACGAGTTCCCGCCGACCACGAATGCATCGGCGCCCGGCGGCCTCATGCAAAGGGACGTGGGCGCGCCCCGCGGCTCACCCTGAACGTCTGTATCGCTCGCCTCGCACACCGGCCCCTGATCCGTCAGACCTGTGAAATAATCCGCGGATACACACGGCCGCCCACCGGGTAGCTCAGATGTCTCAAAAGGCATATGCCTCCCTGCAAGTCAGTTATCGGCGGATTCCTGCAAATGTTGCCTGCAAAGTATTGCTTTTAATTACGTATAGTTATAGTCATGCGCGAAGGAGACAGCCATGCATATTCGGATGATTTCTGTTCTCGTCGCATCCCTCGCCGCAGCGGCGCTCTTTGCGAGCACCGCCTGGACGCAGGAAGCCGGCCCGGTAAAATACACCTGGGCCGGCAAGAAGATCGAGGGGGCTGTCTGGGGAATCGCCCAGGGAGACCTCGACGGCGACGGCACCGTCGAAACGGTCCTTCTCGAGCGCAAGCGCGTCCGGATAGGCCGCCTCGGGCAAAAGGGCTTCGAACAGGAGGGCGAATGCGAGCTGCCCGGCAACGCGATGGGCGCCAAGGTCTATGCAGCCGACGTCGACGGCGACTCCACTGACGACATAATCGTTTCTGCCGTAGAGGATGGGATACCCGCATCTCTTGCCCTCTCCTATCGCGGCGGAAGCTGCAAAACTATATTCGAAAGGGCACGCCTCTCCCTTCGCCTGACAGAAGCGGACGAAGGCGAAAGGATGCTCGTGGGTCAGGGGTGGTCCCAGAGTTCGTTCTTCTTCGGACCCGTGCGCAAAATTCGAATGAAGAAGGGCAGGCCTGCCGGGGAGGGAAAGCTGAAGCTCCCAACCGGCACCCGCCTGTATCAGTTCTCCTTTCTGCCCGCTGATGATAACACCGCCGTTGCGCTGCTCAAAGGCTATTCACCGCTGGAGGTAAAGGAGCTCTCCGGTCGCAAGTTCAAAAAGGTGTGGAGGTCGCCGAACAGGATGGGGGGCAGCCCGAACCAGCTCAGGGCCCCTCAGCGAGACGTATTGGGTTCAGAGGCGAGCGACAGCACTACATTCGACATGCCTCCGCTTGCTGCAAGGATAAACGGCCTCCCCGCAGTTGTCTCGGTTCAGAGCGCCATGCCGCTGAAGGGCGTGATCGGGAAAAAACCGGCCATAAGCGGGACGCGCCTTCTCGCGTTCATAGAGGATCCCGGGCTGGGTTTCGCTTTGGGCCCGCAGACGGTTGAACTTCCCTCCTGCGTCTCCGATTTCATATTCGGCTCGACCAAGGAAGGCGGATACGGCGAGATCCTCGTCGTCATGCACAACGAATGCGGTATGTTCACCGATGCAACGGAGAGCCGGATAATATCCTTCGAAATCCCGGGGCTCTCGCATTGGGGGAAATGGGGAACCTCTAGCGCTGACGCGCGGGAGGGTTCGGGTGCTCCCTTGAAAGCAGTTTCGAAGAAGCCGTGAAGCTCTCCGCCCACGAAGCGATGCCGTTCCAAATTCCTCGGAGGATGGCGCTGAACGGGAGCGAGCGCTTTACGGACTCCTTGCCCTTGGCCTCGCATGAACAATCGCCGAGGCCGGAAACGCTGCAATATCCGGAGACCAGATCGTCGAGCGCGGCGAGGGCCTCGATTTTTGTGGGCATGTCGACGCACACCTCTCGGTTTATCCTGCTCGGAATATCCAGACACTCGCCGGTTCTGCGCTCACAGCGCGTGAAGCTACCCGAGCATTCCACCCTGATGCACGCCCTCCAGGCCATATCCCACATATCGACTCCCATAAAGTTGCGCCGAGATCCTTCTCGGCAGGCTACGTCAGAAGTTGCGCACTATGTCCGACCTTAGGACCCGCGCTTCTAAGTCGTACGGAAGCACCCGTCAAGGGCTTTGGGATTGACAACGCATAGCGGCAGGCTAAAGTCGCCGGCGATGAAGGACTTCTATCAGATCCTGGGAGTACCCCGCACCGCCTCCGAAGACGATATCAAGAAGGCATACAGAAGACTGGCCAAACAGTATCACCCCGACGTGAACAAGGGGGAGAAGGAGACCGAGGAGCGCTTCAAGGAGATCTCCGAGGCCTACAACGTGCTCTCCGACCGAGAGCAGCGTAAAAAATACGACATGTTCGGGCAAGGGGCGCCGTTCGGGGGGGGCTACGGCGGAGAGGGTCCGCCGGGCGGCTTCAGATGGGAATGGACCACGGGCGCCAATCCCCGGGGCAGCGCCAGGACCGGGCCCGGTCCCGACATGGGGGACCTGGGCGACCTCTTCGGCGAGCTATTCAACATGGGGGGCGTGCGCCGCGGGCCGTTCAACCAGGGCTTCGGCCGCCGGTCGGGGCCGGCGCAGGAGGAGTCTCTAAACGGCCAGGACACGAGCGCTGACATAGAGATCTCCTTCGAGGAGGCGGTATCGGGCCTCGAGAGAAAGATCCAGATAAAGCGGGGAGACAAGGTCGAAAAGCTGACGGTTAAGATACCCCCCGGAGTCGACAACGGCTCAAAGGTGCGCATAGCGGGCAAGGGACAGCCGGGTTTTGGGGGTGGATCCTCCGGCGATCTCTACCTGTGCGTCCGAGTCACCCCGCATCCCAGGTTCTGGCGAGAGGGTGCAGATATCTACACCGAGACGCCGATCACCATCTACG
>DAONII010000171.1:0-3808 GCA_035405085.1 bacterium
TCAATGCGGCGGTGATACGTGCAATCGCGATCAACGCGGCGGCGATGCTCGCCACCCTGGCGATAGGCATCCTTTCCGCGATGCTTGTGCACAGACGCCTGGCTGCGCCCATGTGCGAGCTCTCCGAGGCGGTGGACAAACTGCGCGAGGGAGAAAACCCGCCCCTGCCGAAGACCGACGCGGAGGTGGCAGGAGTTGCCGAGAGCATAGCGCGCCTTGGCGCGGAACTCGCGGAGAAGGAGCGCCTGGTCGACCTCAAGGCCTCTGACGCCTCTGCGCCCCGCGACGAATGGGACCCCGAGATCACCCGCGAGCTTTCGGCGAGGATCGAGGCGATAGAAAAGGGCTCGCCTACCTTCCGGAAACTGCGCGGCACGGAGGCGATGGGAAACAGCCCCGCCTGGCTTCGCACGCTGCGCGACGCTGCGATACGCGCCAGGGACAGGGATCCGGTAGTCGTCTTCGGGCCCACCGGATCCGGAAAGACCGGCGTGGCGAGGGTTATCCACGCCCTCGGGCCGCGCGCCGACAGGCCGCTCGGCGAGTTCAACTGCGCCGAGTTCGTATCGGGCGACCCGCTAGTCGTGCTGGGCAGGCTCTTCGGCTACGGTTCCGACTGCGGCATAACCGGGATCGAACGACGCGGCCAAAAGGGAATACTCGAGGAGTACGACGGCGGCACGCTCTTCTTCGACGAGGTGGCGCTCCTCTCCCCGCATGCGCAGCAGCTGCTTCTCCTTCCGCTGGAGGGCAGGCCTTTCAACCCGGCGGCAGGAAAGGGCCCGCCGCTTGCCGTGAACGTGCGCTTCATCTTCGCGTCGAACGAGAGGCTGGAGGATCTGGTGCATTGCGGCCGCATGCGCGCCGACTTCCTGAGGAGGATAAAGGCCCGCGGTGCCGTCCTGGTCCCCCCCCTCGCGAGGCGGCCGCAGGACATCGAACTTTTGGCGAACCACTTCCTGCAGAGGCGCAACGACACCGCTGAGCGCAAGCTCCTGTTCACGAACAAGACGCTCGAGCTCCTGTCGATGCACGGATACGACCACTACAACGTCAGCGAGCTCTCCGGCGTGGTCGACCAGGCATTCGATAACGCCCTCTTCGGCGGCTCCTCTGAAATAGAGCCGCGCCACCTTGGCGCGGATTTTTTGACTTCGGTGGGGGGCCTGCCGGCGGCCGACGAGGAAAAGCCCAAACCCTTCGACTCCGAAGAGGAGGAGGAACTCGCCGCGCTCCGCAGGTTCGGCTTCTCGATAGCTCAGGCAGAAAAAAGTCTCGGGTACGCGGGCGGCGCTAAGACTCTCACCAACCGGCTGCGCGGGATGGCCTACCGAGCCCTCGACCAAAGCGGATGTAACGTTTCCGGCGCGGTCTCGCTTCTGGCCGGGCAGTCCGCGGACAGCGGGTCCCTTGATAGGCTTGAGTCCAAGATGCAGGATTATCTGGCCACCGCCCGCCGCCACATTGAAAACGGCACCACGGACAAGCTCTTCAACAACCTGCCTCAGAAGTACCACCCGTTCGTGGGCAAGCTTCTTGGCGCGCTGAGAGGAAAACTCCTGTGAAAACCCATACCGACTATCTCTGGTTCAACACGAAGGCGCGGCACGAGTTCGTAAACATCACCGGCGATGTCGCTCGCGTTGTATCGGAGAGCGGGGTGGATGACGGCATGGCGCTCGTCTCCGCGATGCACATCACGGCGGCGGTCTACGTGAACGACGCCGAGAGCGGGCTCATCGCGGACATAGAAGAGTGGCTTTCCAAAATAGCGCCCACGCGGCACCCCTACCGCCACCATCAGACCGGCGAGGACAACGGCTACGCGCACCTGTGGAACCTTACGCTGGGGCACCAGGTTATCGTGCCGATCACGAAGGGCAAGCTCGACCTCGGGCCCTGGGAGCAGGTCTACTACGCCGAGTTCGACGGCCGCAGAAAAAAACGCGTGATAGTCAAGGTGATGGGCAGGTGATTCCCGAAAGGCGTACGCCATGATAACGGCACTGCTGATACTGAGCGCGGTTCTCCTCGCTTTGGCCTACCGGTTCTACAGCCCCCGCATCGCGCGTCTACTGGGCGTCGACTTCTCGCGCCCGACCCCGGCCCACGAACTCGAAGACGACGTCGACTACTGCCCTGCAAAGTTGCCGATACTCTTCGGGCACCACTTCTCCTCGATAGCCGGCGCTGGGCCGATAGTCGGGCCTCTCATAGCGGTCGTCTACGGCTGGCTCCCCGCGGTGCTCTGGGTGCTCATCGGCGGAATCTTCGTCGGCGCCGTGCACGACTTCGGCGCGCTGATGGCCTCGATACGCCACGGCGGGCGCTCGATGGGCGCGGTGATGGAGGCGCACCTCGGCCGAACCGGCAAGCGCCTCTTCCTCACCTTTCTGTGGGCTGCGATGGTGCTACTCGTCGGAGCATACCTCGCCATAGTCGCGAAGACCTTCAGCTCAGTTCCGGCAGCGGCGACCGCTTCCTCATGCTTCATACCGCTCGCGCTCCTCTTCGGCGTCGCGCTCTACAAACTCAAACTCCCGGTTCTCCCCGCCACGCTCGTCGGCGTAATTCTGCTCGCCGGATGCATGGTCGCGGGTTGGTTCTGGCCGCTCGCCATATCGACCGGCGCCTGGACCGGCATCCTCATCGCCTACACGGTCGCAGCATCGGTCCTTCCGGTCTGGCTTTTGCTTCAGCCGCGCGACTACCTGAACTCGTTTCTCCTCTACGCCCTGCTGCTTCTCGCCATAGTCGGCATTCTGGCGGCGCGGCCCGCCACGGAGCTGCCCGCCTTCACCGGCTTTTTCGACTCAGAGCTCGGCCCCCTATTCCCGATTCTCTTCGTAACGATCGCGTGCGGAGCGGTGTCCGGATACCACTCCGTCGTATCTGGGGGCACATCAGCTAAGCAGCTCGACCGGGAGGTGGACGCGAGGCCGATAGGCTACGGCGCGATGCTCGTCGAGTCGCTTGTCGCGATCATCGTCATAGCGGTGGCGATGAGGCTTTCGGCCGCCGAGTACTCCTTTGAGATCGCGGCCGAGGGGCCGGTAGCGCTCTTCGCCAACGGGATCGGCCACATCCTGTCCGCCCTGCACGCCGGCGGCTCGCTCGCCACCGATTTCGCCGCACTTGCGATCTCAGCGTTCATACTCACCACGCTCGACACCGCTACGAGGCTCGCGCGCTTCGCGTTCCAGGAGTTCTTCGCACCGAAGGAGGGCGAGCAGGCCACGGCCCTTACGACGAACCGCTACGTCGCCACCGGCATCACCGTGGCGGCCGCCGCGGGGCTCGCGTTCTCCGACGGCTGGAAGGCGATATGGCCGATCTTCGGAGCGGCAAACCAGCTGCTCGCCGCCTTCGCGTTCCTGGCGATATCCCTGTGGCTCAAAAGCCGCGCCGTCAAGTCGCGCCTCTTTACGATTCCGATGTACTTCATGTTCGCGGTGACCGTATCGGCGCTCGTCGTCCTCGTCTGGGAAAAGTTCTCCAGGGGCGAGATACTCCTGGGTGCTATAGGCGCCCTGCTGCTGGGACTCTCCGGAGTTTTGATATCGGAGGCGGTGCGTGCGTCTAAAGGTTTTCGCCGCCCGGACTGAACCAATTCATCTATCCTGCTCCTCACAGGAGCAGCTCCATACGCGGGCCTTGGCCACGGCGAGGACGCTTATATAGTGGCAACCACCGCCCTCCACACCCGCGCAATGCAATCCGTCGTTCTGCAGCTGTATTCGCACCCGGCCCGACTCGATGCCGGCGGCGGTGAAGGTCAACACCCAAACCAGCGGGCCGCGCGGCAGGG
>DAONII010000172.1:0-3804 GCA_035405085.1 bacterium
CCATCGAGAGAATTCGTCTTGATAGATGTGATCGCCCCGCCCTTTTCAACGGTATGCCTCCACTGCTTCCCTGACTATTCCGTCGGGGACCGATATCCCGAGCCTTTCGGCCGCCTTGAGGTTGACGAACCATCCGGCCTTGTTCGCGTACTCGGTGGATATCGAACCCGGGTTCGAGCCCCCGGCTATGCGGTTGGCTATCTGCCCAGCCTGCATGCCGTTTGATGTGTAGTTCGTGGCCAGGGTGGCCAGCGCGCCCTCCGAGACGTGCTTCTGAGACAGGGCGAAGATGGGCACTCCCTGCTGGATCGAAAGGCGAAGCATTTCTCGGAATACGCTGTCGGAGGAGGTCTGGGGGTCGGGCACCATCAGGATCACGTCGCTCTTGTCCGCGATGCCCGACAGCAGCCTTATCGCTTCGCCGGTGTTTTTGGTCGCCCGCGCGATCAGTTCAAGGCCGAGGCCGGAGGCCGCCCTTTGAGCGTCGCCGATGTATCTTCCGGAGTTGGCGCTGTTGTAGAGCACGCCCACCCGCTTCGCGTTCGGCAGTATTCGCTTTATCCCGGCAAGTATGCTCTGCGGCGACGGCTCCAGGTGCACGCCCGTGATGTTGTCGCCGGCTATTCCCTCGGCGGCCGGGTTTAGAACCATAGCGAAGACGATGGGTTTGTCCGAGACCCTTATCTTCAAGAATTTCGCCGCGGGTGATCCGAGCGCCCCTATGATGTCGCAGCCGGCCTCGGACATTTTGGGAAGAATCGACAGCCCTCCGTCGACGCTCCCCTTCATGTCGAAATCGAAGACCTTGCCCGAGAAGCTCGCGCGGAAGCCCTTGGACGCCTCCTCGTAGGGGGGGATCTTGCGGGACATTACCAGGCAGGCCGTGGCGCCTAATGCGCTTGAAGGTGCCAGCAGGGCCAGCATCGAGAGAGAGACCAAAAGGGCGGTCTTTCTGCCGGGCTTGGTCTTATTGTGTGTTCCCTTTGAAAACATCGTCATATGGCTCCGTAGTCTAGAACACGTATCTCATCGAACCCCAGATGCCGAGCTGCGGCTTCTGCGCAAGCGGCAGAGTCAGGGTTGGATCGAGCGACGGCACCTGCGTCGTGTTGTCGTTCAGGATGTTGTTCGCCATCAGGGCGAGCTCCAGGTGGTCCTTTATCGGCCAGCCGGCGATTCTCGCGTTCAGCAGATATATGTCACCGACCTGCGCTACCGGCGTGGCCCCAACAACCAGGGCGCCCGCCTGCGACTCGTGCCTCCTGGTGTAGTGGAAGTCGAGGTTGGCGGTTATCCTGCCGTCGAGCCATTTTCCGCGAAGGCCCGCGCTGGCCTTGTGAGCCGGGTTTCCCAGGTTCGCAGCCGGGTCCTGGTTTCCGTTTATCGCGGCGAAATTCTGGTAGCTGTAGTTAGCGTAGAGGGAGAGCCAGTCTGTCGCCTCCGCCTCCACGGAGAGCTCGCCGCCGATCGCCCGCGCGCCGCCGTCGTTGACTATGGATACCTCGACCACGCCCGGGGGCACTATGTTCTGGTTGAACGCGAAGAGGCTGTTTATCCTGTAATAGAAGAAGTCCGCCCTGAGCTTTAAGCGGTCTATCGGGGTGATAGTGTTGCCGAGTTCGAAATAGACGATCCTCTCCGCCTTGAGGTTTCTGTTGCCTGCGAACACTATGCCGGGAACGGGAGACGTGAATACGTTCGTGAAATACTGGACGGTCGTAGGCGTTTCGAAGGCGGTGGATCCAGAGAGCCTTAAGGTATAGCGCGGGTGCGCGAGGAAGACGAGGCTCCCCTGCGCCGATACGTTCGTGCCGGCGAATTTGTGCTGGTTGTCGACCCTGACGCCGCCGGTGAGGATCACCAGGTCGTAAAAGCGCGTCTCGTTCTGCAGGAAGCCGGCATAGTTGTTGAGCGTCTCGATGCTCGGTGAGTCGCCGCCGACCATACGGTAGTTGAAGCCGTAGGTCGTGGTGTTCCTGATGCGGTCCGTGACGTCCACGCCTATGGAGTGACGGATCTCGGCATCCACCTCGTCCATTGTCGTATCGTAGTTGAAATCGTCGCTCGAGAGGTAGTGGCGCTGCCAGTAGCTCTGGAACTCGAGCTTTCCCCATTTTCCGAAGTCGTGGCTCGCCCTTCCGTCTATCAGGGTGCGCGTGTCGTCCCAGCGCGTGAGCCCGCCTACCTGGACGGTGCCGGTTCCCTTCACGACGCCTCCGATGAGCTCGAGGCGCGTTTCCTCCTGCGGCTTCGCGACGAAGCGGCCGGTCGCGGAGAAGTCGTCGTAGTCCTTGTGGCGGCCGGTGCCCGTGTAGTCGGAGAGGTTGTTCATCCTGTGATAGGTGCCGGTGATCTTATATTCGTAGCCCTCGGCGAACCTACCCGCGTTTATGAAGTTCCCCTCGCCGTAGGTCTGGGTGCCGCCTCCGCCGCTTATCCGCGTCTTCGTCTCGTCCGGGTCGAAGGTGATTATGTTGATTATGCCCAAAAGCGTGCGGTTTCCGTAGAGGGAGGACATCGGGCCCTTTATGACCTCGATCCGCTTTATGTCCTCGAGCGGCACCGGGAACTGCGTCCAGAGGGAGGAACCCAGGAATTCGAGATAGAAGGTGCGGCCGTCGATCAGGACCGCCATCTTGTTGCCGTCGATTATAGGAAGGGCGAAGCCGCGGGCCGAGACGTCGGTCTCGGTGGCGCTGACCTGTATCACGTCCATGCCCGCGACGCGGCGGAAGACCTCTCCCAGGTTTCTTACGCCGGATTGTATTATGTCCTCCTGAGTTATCACGGTGACGTTCGCCGGCGCCTCGGAGAGCTTCACCTCGCGCTTGGTGGGGCCGGTGACCATTTCCTCATCGGAGAAGTAGAGATCCTCCTCCATGGAGGCGAGGAGCGTTTTTCCCTTCGGATTGTGCATCTCGGGAAGGGCCTGGCTTGCCGCCGGCGTTATCGAGAGCCTTTCGCCGGTCGATGCCGCATGAGAGAGCGCGGGCAGCATTAAAAGAGCGGCCAGCGCCGTGAAGAAGGACGTCCTGCGGGTTAAATTGAGATTCCTGCCCATGCCTTGCTCCCCCCGGTCAGAAAAGGTACCTCACCTGCCCCCATATGTTGAAGCGCGGTTTCTCCGACAGCACCATGTTGAATACCGGGTCGTACCGCGGGATCTGGGCCGAGCGGCAGTTGAGTATGTTGTTTGCAGCTATCGCGAGCTCCAGGTGGTCCTTTATCGGCCAGACCCCGAGGCGGATGTTGAGCAGGTAGGAGGCGTCCACGTCCACCACGGGCGTGAGCGGCGTGTTCACGGCGCCGTTTTGGCCCTTGTGCTTCTGAACGAAGAAGAAATCGACGTTCGCAGTGAGGCGTTTGTCGAACCACCTGCCGGTGAGCCCGGCGCTCACCTTGTTCTTCGGGTTGCCCAGGTTCGGAGTGGGATTTCCGTTTCCGTTTATCGCGGAGAACTGTTCGTAGGACCAGTTCGCGTAGCCGTCCAGCCACTCGGCGAGATTAACGTCCACCGCGATCTCTCCGCCTGCACCCTGCGCACCGCCGTCGTTCGCGTACTGTACTAGCGGGATGCCCGGGGGCGCCACCCCCACCGTCGGCGTGATCATGTTGTTCATCCGGTAGTAAAAGGCGTCCGCGTTTATCGATATCCGTTCGTGCGGCCGGATCGTATTGCTCAAATCGAAGTAGAGGATCTTCTCCGCCTTGAGGTTCGGGTTTCCGGCGACGGCGGCTATGGGGACGATGGGCTGGGCGATCTCGGTGTTGTAGTGGATGTAGTTGGGGGTGGTGAATGCGCTG
>DAONII010000173.1:0-3745 GCA_035405085.1 bacterium
GAGAGACACTACGGCGCCCTGCAGGGGCTCAACAAGGCCGAGACTGCGAAGGAGTTCGGCGAGGAGCAGGTCAAGATATGGCGGCGCTCCTACGACACGCCGCCGCCCGCCCTCGAGCCCGAAGACGAGCGCTCCCCGAAAAACGACCCGCGCTACGCCGCGCTCGCAGAGGAGGACATACCTCTGACCGAGTGCCTGAAGGACACGGTCGCCCGCTTTCTGCCGGCGTGGCACGACGAGATAGCGCCCGCGATAAAGTCCGGGAAGCGCGTGATAATAGCCGCGCACGGAAACTCGCTGCGCGCGCTCGTGAAGTATCTGGACGGCATATCGGACGAGGAGATCGTAGGGCTCAACATACCCACGGGCGTGCCGCTCGTCTACGAGCTGGACTCAAACCTCAAGCCGACAAAGCACTACTATCTCGGCGACGCCGACGAGATCAAAAAGGCTATGGAGGCGGTTGCGAGCCAGGGGAAGGCGAAGTAGGACGATTCCGCCGGCTTCCGCACCATCACGCCTTCGGCTTCGCGAACCTGTTGTAGAGCCAGGCGAAGATCATGCCTGCGATGAGGCCGTCGACGAAGCACAGGACCACGTTGAGCGCGATCCCCGGATACGACGGCATCATCCACCCCAGGTAAAACTGGTCGATGAGATCGAACGGCGCGGAGCCGACGCCCACGAGCGCCATGATCGTCGCCCATGCGCCTACCACCGCCCACATGATCCCGCCGGCAAGACCGAAAGCCTTGATGTTGAGCATGCCCCCCCCTTTCGTGTTTAGACCGGATCATAATCTTTTTTGGACGAACCGAAAAGACGAAAATTGCCTCGCGGCTAAACCTCTTCCTGCTTGCAGCCGCGGCGCCTTTCGGGCAAAACGGAAAGCACCATGAGCGAACATGCCGTTTTGGGCATCGCAATAATAATCGCGCTGGGCATAGCCGCGCAGTGGACGGCCTGGCGTTTCCGCCTTCCGGCCATACTGTTATTCCTCCTGTTCGGTTTTTTAGCGGGCCCCGTAACCGGCGTGCTCGACCCCGACGAGATCTTCGGTGACCTGCTCACCCCGCTGATATCCATATCCGTCGCGATCATACTCTTCGAGGGGGGCTTGAACCTCCGGTTCTCGGAGCTCACGAACATAAGGCGCATCGTCTTCAGCCTCATAAGCCTGGGGGCGCTTGTAACCTGGGCGGTCGCCTCCCTGACCGCGATGCTGGTCCTCGGAATCGAAACGCGCATCGCGATATTGCTCGGGGCCATACTCGTGGTCAGCGGCCCCACGGTCATAGTTCCGCTTCTTCGCCACGTGCGCCCCATAGGCAGGATCGGTTCGGTTTTGCGCTGGGAGGGGATACTCATCGACCCGATAGGGGCGACGCTCGCGGTGCTGGTCTTCGAGGCGATAATATCGCACTCCAACGCGGACGCTGCGGGCGCCGCCGCGACGGGTTTTTTAAAGACCGTAGTCGCCGGCGGGGCGCTGGGCTACCTGGGCGCCAAATTCCTGGTGGAGATCCTCAGGCGCGATCTGGTGCCGGACTACCTTCACAACGCAGTCGCGTTCCTGATGGTGATCGGCGTCTTCGCCCTCTCGAACTCGGTGCAGGGCGAGTCCGGGCTTCTGGCCGCAACCATAATGGGCATCGTAATGGCCAACCAGCCGCACGTGGACATCCGCCACATACTTCAGTTCAAGGAGACCCTGAGCGTACTTCTCATCTCGAGCATATTCGTGGTCCTCGCCGCGAGGCTCCGCATAGGCGATTTTCTCTCGATAGACATACTGGGGGGCGCAACCTTTCTCGCGTCCCTCATATTCATAGCGAGGCCACTTTCGGTGGCGGTCTCGACGGCACGCTCGAGGGCTTCGCTGAAGGAGCGGCTCTTTCTTATGTCGGTCGCCCCGCGCGGTATAGTTGCGGCCGCGGTCGCCTCCGTCTTCGCGATCAAGCTCGAGGAGGCAGGCTTCGCGCAGGCCAAGGAGCTGGTGCCGCTCACCTTTCTGGTGATCGTCGGCACCGTAGTCATCTACGGCCTCTCGGCGGGCCCGATCGCGCGAAGGCTGCGCGTCGCGAGTCCCGACCCGCAGGGGATACTCATCGTGGGCGCCCACCCTCTCGGGCGCGCAATCGCGAAGGCGATAGCGCAGCTCGGCTTCGAGACGCTGCTGGTGGACACGAACTGGTCCAACATCTGCGCGGCAAGGCTCGAGGGGCTGCCGGCCCGCTTCGGCAGCGCGCTCACCGACGACCTCTCGAACGACCTCGTGCTCGGCGGTATCGGGAGGATGGCGGCCCTCACCTCGAACGACGAGGTGAACTCCCTGGCCGCCCTTCACTTCGCAAAGGCGTTCGGCAGGTCGGAGGTGTATCAGCTCGCCCCGAAGGAGGGCGCGATGGACGACCACATGCGCGGTCGGATACTCTTCGACGCGAAGGCCACCTATGCGGAGCTGACCGGCAGGCTCGAGGGCGGGGGCAGGATAAAAACCATAAAGCTTACGAAGGAGTTCGATTGCGCAGCCTTCAGGAGCCTCTACGGGGAGAGCGCCCTGCCGCTGTTCTCGACGGACGGCAAGGGGGGGCTTACGATAGTGGAATCCGGAAAGACCCCGTTGGCCGGGGAGGAGCAGACCGTGATCGCGCTCGTCGAGGGAGCAACGGCCGAAGCCGACAACGCCTGAATTCCGTCGCCCGCCTCACCATGCAACCGTTCATCACAGGAATATCACGTCGTCCGGATGGGCGATGGAGATGAACATCAGCAGGTATTCCTTCAGGTGCCTCGTGAGCAGATAGTTCTGCCTGACGTGCTCGCGGCCGTTTTCGCCGAGCCTCGCGCCGAAGTCGGGGCTGTTGAGCACCTGTCGCAGCGCATAGGCGGCGCCCTCCACGCTGTGGCAGAGCATTCCGTGGTACCTGTTCTTTATCTGAAGCGGTATGCCGCCCACCGCCGAGGCTATTACCGGCTTCCCCTTCCAGAGCGCCTCGGATACCGTCAGGCCGAAGCCCTCCCGGAGCGATTTCTGCATTACGACAGAGGCTGAGCGCTGCAGCGCGTTTATCACGATGTCGCTGCCGGGCGGTATCGCGAGGACATGGATATCCCGGTCGCCATCGGCGGCTTCCATCACCTGCTTGAGCACGATGTCCGATTCCGGGTCGTCCGTCGCGGTGCCGCCGGCGAGCACGAGCTGGCAGTCGGCGCTCTGCTTCGCCATCCTGAAGGCCTGTATCACGCCGACCGGGTCCTTGAGGAAATCGAAGCGGGAGACCTGAAGCACGATCGGCTTTTCCAGGTCGAGCTTGAAGGGAGCCAGCGCCTTCTCTATCTCCTTCTCGGAGAGCTCCCTGTTCTTGTCGCTCAAGGGATCTATGGACGGCGTGACCATGAACTGGCGGATCGCGAGCGGGGGCGAGAAGCTCGGCGAGGAGAAGACGGCCGCGTCGTAGCGCTCAACGTACGGCTTGAGGAACTGCCATACGGCGGCGTTTCGCTGCGACACGTCCACGTGGCAGCGCCAGAGCCACTTGCGCCCGTCGCCGTCTCCGCGGGACTCTATCAGACCTATGGGTTGAGGGTCGTGAACGAATATGACATCGCCGGAGAGATCCATGCTCTCCAGGTTTTCCCTGTTCGTCTCGAGGAAGATGGTGACCTCGTCGGACGAGAGCTCCGTGTTCGCGCCGTGCAGCGCGTTGTGTATCTTCTTCGTGACCCAGAAGAACTGGTCGCC
>DAONII010000174.1:0-3737 GCA_035405085.1 bacterium
AGGAGACGCGAGTCCCTCTCAAGCTGCCTCAAAACGGCCTCCAGGTAGGCCGCATGGGGGGCGCCCTCGCCTCCCACGGGCACCGAGAAGAAATCGCAGTACCCGCACTTCTTCAGACAGAAGGGGATGTGGATATACACCGATGCCATGTCAGAAGAAATCCGCGCTTCCGAAGGAGCGAATCTCGCTGAAGAGGGAGGAGATCTCATCGGGGGCCATGCCGAGCTCCTGCATGATGTAGCGACCCATCTCTATGCCGCCCTCGAGCTCCTCGCAGACCACGACGTCGGCGCCGGCGTCATAGAGGGACTGGCACTGGTCGCGGTAGCGGGACCGGGTCACTATATAGAGTTTCTCGTTCATGCGCCGCGCCTGCGAAACGATTGCAAGCGCGTTTAGCTGATCCGGAACGGCTATCGCGAGCAGCCTCGCATTCTCTATACCGCTGTGATGCAAAAGCGCACCGGAGGCACCGTCCCCGACATACACCCTGTACCCGCCCGCCTTCACCCTGGCTGCGGTGGCCGGGTTGAGCTCGAGCACCACAAAGGGCATGCCGCGGCGTTCAAGGAGTTTTCCGACCGTCATGCCCAGCGGCCCGAAGCCGCAGATGACCGCGTGGCCGGCAAGCATCGGCTCCGCCTCGTCCGGGACAACCGCCTGCCACTTCCCGCGCAGGGCCTTCACGCGCCACGTCACGAAAGACAACTTCTCCCCGATGCGCGGCGCAACGGAGACAAGAAACGGCGCGATCAGCATGGTTATAGCCGCCGCGTCCACGATGTACTGGTATGCGTCCACCCCGATGACGCCGGCCTTCCAGCCGAAGAGCGTAACGATGAACGAGAACTCCCCTACCTGCGCGAGCATTATCGCACCTATCGCCGCGACGCTTACCGGGTAACCGAACGCCACTATAGCCCCGCCGACTATCAAGCCCTTCAACAGCAGTATGAAGAGCACAAGGAGAAAGACGCCCAGCCCGTGCTCCGCAACGAACACCGGGTTCACCATCATCCCTACCGACACGAAGAAGAGGCCGTTCAAACAGTAGCGGAAAGGCGCGATCTCGGAGAGGGCGTGGAAGCGGTATGTGGTCGTGGAAACGAGCATTCCGCCGAGGAATGCGCCCAACGCGAAGGAGAGTCCCATCTTCTCCGTAGCATAGGCCGCGCCCACCGCGAGGCCGATGACCACGACCACGAAGAGCTCCTTGCTCCTTGGCTTTGCAATGTAGTGCAACACCGGTTCGAGCACCCACCTGTAAAGGACGAACAGCGCAGAGGCGAGAACGGCCACCTTGATCACCGCGGCCGCCACCATGTGCTCTTCGCCGCCATCGGGCAGGGCCACGAACTTGAGCCCCACCATCATAGGGATGACGGCCAGATCCTGCAGTATGAGGATGCCGGTGACGATCCGTCCGGCTGGAGCGTCGAACCACCTCCTGTGCGAAAGTATCGCAAGGACTACCGCGGTGGAAGAAAGCGCGATCGCGCATCCGAGAAAGACGCTCTCGGCGAAGCTCCAGCCGAAGAAGAGACCAGCCCCCGTTCCAACCGCAGCGGTTACGGCTACCTGCAGCGTGCCTATGCCGAAGAGCTGCCGTTTCCAGCCTCGCAGCCGCTCGAAGGAGAACTCGAGACCGATGGAGAACAGGAGGAGCGCCGCGCCCACCTCGGCCATCACACCTATCCGCTCCATGTCCGGAATCAACTTCAGCAGATGAGGCCCTATGAGAAAACCGGTGACCAGGAAACCCACTATTGATGGAAAACGCAGCCTGTGGGCCAGAAGGACCATGGGGATGGCCACCGCGAAGATGACGAGCAGGTCACGTAGTATTGTCTGGCCCATGCACCTTCCATAGCAAATTGACTGAACCCCCGCAATGTGGTTGAATGGCGGGATGATACGGCCGACCGTTCGACCGCTTTCCCGCATAGGATTTGAAACAGCCGTTTACGAGCTCTCCGACGACCCCGGGTTCGTCGCCTTGGACGCAGGCGCGCGGGGAAACGACCGCAACCGTTTTTCGGTTTTGGCCTCGAACCCGACCCGCTCATTTTCGTTCACCGGCGGGTTCGTATCGGTGGACGGCCGCACCGTCATAGACACGCCGATTTCCGCGCTCAAATCTTTCCTGAAGGATTCCGCAGGATACCGAACCGATTCGAACCTGCCCTTCTCCGGCGGAGCGATCGGATACGTGAGCTTCGAAGGGGCGAAGGCGCTGGGCGGTTTCGATCCTGCAAAGGGCTTCTCCCGCTTTCCACAGTGCCGCTTCGGGATTTACGATGCCGCCGTAATCTTCGACCATATGGAGAAAACGGCGTCGGTCGTCGCCTCGGGCTGGCACGCAAAAGCGAGCGCCGAAGGGCTATGCCGGCGGCTCGAAGCCCCGCGCAGGTCGGCCGTCAAATCCTTTGAATCCCCGGGAAAACAGGGGGACGCATCCTGCCTGCTCCCCGAGGAAAGCGACTTTTCCCGCCTGTTGGGAAATGCCGCCGAGTGGCTTCGCGCCGACATCCTGCGCAGGGTCTGCCTTGCGCGCAGCGTTTTAATCCCCTCCCACACAGGCGCGCTTATCGGGCAATACCTGCGCTCCAGGAGGCCGGGGGAGGCGCGCGTTTTTATAACTCACGAGGGCGCGTCCGCCATGGCGTGCTCGTCCTCCGCAGCCTTCGGAGCCGACTTCGGCGACGAGACCGGCAGACTCCTCTCAGTTTTCCCGTCCCTTGCGTTTGCAGGCGAGCCGGTCGAGAGGGCGATGGCCTTCATATCGAACCACGAGGAGGAGCACAGGCGCCTCTACGGGGGGGCGTTCGGGGTCTGCGACGGCGAAGGCATGCGCCTCTACACAGCGGATACGGCCGCGTACGAAGCCGACGGCGCCGTTTCGGCGACCGCAGGCGCGGAAATCACCGCCTCGTGTGATTTTCGCTCTGTTTCAATGGATCTTAAAGAGAAGCTTGAATCGCTCGCCTTAAATCATTCCTCTAAAATCCCCTTCACCTCAAATTCCTGAGGGTTCTCCAGCGCGTTCCTGAAGAGGTTCATCGCGCTCTCGACCATGGGGGCGATCTTCGCCGCCTCCTCCGCGGTCATCTCCTTCTCGGTGCCGGACTCGTCGACGAAGAGCCCACCGACGATCTTCCCATCGCGAAGATTGAAGAGCTTTGAACCCTCTTCGTCCACGACCAGCACCTCGTCGCCGTGCAACACCACGTTGCCCACCGCGTAGCTTGGGTCCCCGTCCGGCGCGAGCGAGATCGACTCATCCCCGCGCGAGAGTCTCAGGTACGGCCCCAGCCCTTCCAGCGTCTTCTTCAGATCCATGGCCATTTGCACCCCCCGTTCCGAAAAAAACACACAACGCTCATTCTACAGCAATTTTCATGCCGCAAGGGATAGGACGCAAACATATGATATCTATCCAGCCGAAGGGCGAACCTGACCCATGGCCGACGAAAAGATGACGCTTTGTGGACTGGGGTATGGCTGATATTCGAACCGATCGCGCCCGTAGGATGGACTCGTCCCCGACTCCAGGCCGGCAGACGGGCTATCCCGAAGCCCTTTCGATGTACCAGGCCAGGTAATCCTTCGCACGGGTCACGGCGGTGACGATGTTATCGCCCTTCGCAAGATGCACCGCTATTGCCGATGCGAAGCGGCAGCCGGTGCCACGGGGCTGGGAACCCTCGATCCTCTGCGCCGGGAAGGAGTGGTATTTC
>DAONII010000175.1:0-3731 GCA_035405085.1 bacterium
TGCAAAGAAGCCGGCCACGCCCGCGGTGACGAGCACCCCGACCGTGGAGAGCAGGACGCCCTGCCAGGCGACGGACCTGACCTCCTTCCATTCCGTGTCGAGTCCACCGGAGAAGATGATGAATATGAGGGCCACGATGCCGATGGACTTCGCCATCCTGGCGTCGTCGAAATAGATGCCGCCGAAACCCTCGGAGCCGGCGAGCATACCTATGGCCAGGAACAGGAGCAGGACCGGTATGGAGACCTTGTCGGAGAGCTTGCTCGATATGACGCTCACGAATATGAGCGTTGCCACCCAGAGCAGGATCGTCTCTATGGGGACCATATGCTCTTCCCTCTAATCGCTCGTCCTTGCGCCCACCACCACCACCCGGCGCTCGATGTCGCGCATCCTTGCCGACTTCCAGATGCACCTCTGGGTCTTGGCCCCGGCGTGGCCCACCGACGGCGTCTTTAGAATCCCCGAGCCCTCGGGAGCTGCGGCGATTTTCTTCAGGAGCGAGGGCAGAGATGCCCCGGCTGAGGAAGGTATTATCACAGGATCGTTTCCTATGTCCTCGTGATAGCGGCTGTAGAGCATCCTGCCGTTTGTCGAGACCAGCCACACGTTCGTGGTGTCCGCTCCGAGGGCTGGCGCTATAGCCAGGTCTATCGACGATATCGGGTCCGCAAGGGCGCACACCGTGCCCATCGGCTCGTTCTTTGCGGTCTTTACCGGCCAAACATAGGAGATGGCGAACTCGCCTTTTGGCATCCTGAAGACCTCGCTCGCGCAGGGCCTTCGGGTGTTTTGCATCTCCCTGAACTCGGGGATCGTCTTCGTGTCGAAGCCGACGTATGAGGCGTACTCATCGGGTACGATCGCGGCGATCGCTCCGTCGGCGTCAGTGGTGAAGCACTCGAGGCTCTTCGTCGGCCACTTCGCGCAGAGGCGAAGCAGAGCCGCGCGCGCCTCGTCGCCCGAGAGACCCGTCTTCGCGAGCTCCTTCGAGGCCTTTGTCATCGCCGCATCTATCGCGCTCAGGTGTTGCTGAATCACCGAGGTTATGCGGTCGAGCTTCTTCTTAAGCGGGTCGACTTCGTCGCCAGCCCTCGCCTCGCCGGCGGGGCAAAAGGTCAAAGCCAGCAATGCTGCGAGGCACGCCGCCATGAAAGCGGATTTGTGTTTCATCTCCCCTCCTTTTCGGAGCGCAAAGGCGGAGTCGCGATTGCACCACGCGCGCGGGTGTTTTCGCCGGCGGGCCAGCGGCGGCCGTCGCGGTCTAGCCCCGTGGCGCCGCCTTTCCCCTTCCGTTTATTTCGCTTAGCTGATCGTTGAGCGTCCAGTAGTCGTAGACGATTCCGACCAGAAAGAGGCCGCCGGTCAGAAGCCAGATTATCGCGGTTATCCACTTCTTCATGTAGAAGCGGTGGATTCCGAGGACGCCTAAGAAGGTGAGAAATATCCATGCCAGGGTGTAGTCGAGCGGCCCCTGCACGAACTTGAGGTCCGCTTCCCTGTCCATCGAAGGGATGAGGAACAGGTCGATTATCCAGCCCACCCCAAGAAGGCCCAGCGTGAAAAACCAGATAGTGCCGGTGATCGGGCGGCCGTAGTAGAAGCGGTGCGCGCCCATGAAGCCGAATATCCAGAGGAGATAGCCTATCGGCATTATGTGTCCCGAATCGCTTTTAGACATGGAGCCTCCTCATCTCCTCGAACGCGCGGCGGCGGTGGCGGCCGTGGCGAGTGCGAGCACCGCGCTGAAGAGGACCACGCCGGCCAGGCTGATGCCGCCCGACAGGTTCGAGGGCGCAAACAGGTTGAAGAGAGGTGAGAGTATGTCGAAGCCGGCCTCGGGCGCCGCGCGCCAACCCTTCGCCGCCTCGACGAGCGCCACCGCGAACGCGCCCAATGCGAAGGCCGCCGCACCCCCGGCCATGGCGCGCGCTACGAGACCTTTTCTCGTGATCGGAACCGGGTCGGTCTCGGCCAGGAGCTCTATCTGCGGCTCGCGCGTGCCAAGCGGCGCGAAGCGCTGCAGCATAATCATTCCCGGAATGCCGACCGCTATCGTAATCCAGAAGAACTTGCTCCAGCCTACGGCGTCGACCGTCACGCCCGCGATAGGGCCGGCGAGAATCCTCGGGAGCGCGAAGAGGCTGGAGAAGAGCGCGTACTGCGTCGCCGAGAAGCGCTTCTGGGTCATGCGCAAGAGCAGCACGCTGAAGGCGCCGGTGCCCATCCCGGTCGTGAAGCTCTCGAATCCCATCGCGCCGTACATCAGAAGCCGGTTCACGCCGACTTCTGCGATCAGTATGTAGCCGAAGTTCGAGAGTATCTGCAGCGAGCCGAAGAGCCACAGGGCGTTTCCGAGCCCCATCGAGGTCGTGAGCATCCCGCCCAGGAAGGTCCCCGAAAGGGTAGCGGCAAGTCCGATCGTGGCGGTGGCCACGCCTACGTCGAAGTCGTTGAACCCCACCTGTACGAGAAAGGGTCGGACCAGCGCGCCGGCCAGGTTGTCGGCGAGCTTATAAAGCACTACGAAGGAGAGGAGCTCGATAGCCCTTCTCTTCGCCAGAAATCCTATGAAGGGGTCCCACACCGCCTCCCTGAGAGTCGGCGGCGCGTGGACCAGGTCGGCGGCTGGCCGCGGTGCGAGTATCGTCACCACCATCATCGGGAGGTAGAGAAGGGCCAAGATCGTGAACATCGCCGGCCACGACCACATGCCCGCCAGTGTTATCGTGAGCCCGCCGGCTATGAACATCGCGGCGCGGTATATCGCAATCCTGGCCCCGACCGCTATTCCCTGCTCGGCGGGCTCGAGTATCTCCACCGCGTAGGCGTCTATGGCTATATCCTGGCTCGCCGACGCGAACGCGATCGCGAGCGTCAGGCTCCCTACGATCCATATAGCGTCGGGGCGAAACGCCACTCCGCCCAGGGCGAGCGTGGACGCCAGCAGAGCGATCTGCCACAAAAGCGCCCAGCCGAGCTTCCTGCCCAGCCGGGGCAGCGGCAGCGAATAGCGGTCCATCAGGGGAGACCAGATGAACTTGAAGCTCCACGGCGCCTGTGCGAGCGTGAAGAGGCCGATCACGCGGATGTCGACCCCCTCGCGTGCGAGCCAGGTCGGTATCGCTATCCATACGAGGCCCAGGGGGAGCCCCGACGAGAAGGACAAAAGGCTGACTGCGGCGGTGCGCCTGCTCTTGAGGGCCAGCCAGACAGCGCGCCAGGATGATATCTTTTCGCCCATGTGGTCGCCGCAGCCCCTTCGCCGGATTCAATTCAAAGGGCCGGGGGAATGCGGAGGCGTCTCTATTAGACGAAGGAGGAGACAAAGACAATCGTTTTGACCTCGGAAATTCCCGGTGCTAGCTTTCGCGGAGAGGTTAAACCAAACAGGGGGAACCATGAGAAAACTGTCACTTCAGGTTGCTGTGCTTGCCGCCGTCTTTATCTTCGCCTCGGTCTCGTCGGCCGAGGGTTTTAAGAAGGGGGACTCGGTCGAGGTTTTGTGGAAGGGCTCGTGGTATCCGGCGACCGTCGAGAAGGTCTCCGGGGAAAAAAGCTATATCACCTACACCGGCTACGGAAAGAGCTGGGACGAGTGGGTGGGCCCGGATCGCATCCGAGGGGGTAAAAAAACCGACGGAACCCAGGCGGCAGGACAGGGAGCTGAATTCAAAGTCGGCGACGAGGTGAGGGTCCTCTGGAAGGGCTCATGGTACGACGCGAAGGTG
>DAONII010000176.1:0-3727 GCA_035405085.1 bacterium
GGCTCCTTTCCCAAACCCTTCGACTTCAGGAATGAGCAAGGAACGTGCCAGCCACTTCAAAATGCCGATGCTCCGCATTTGGTTTTTGATTTCATATAGTTAAAGGCGAGGACCGACTCCAAAATAAAAGTATAAAGGGGTTAATAAAAACCCACATTCGAATCGGGGAGAAAGTCATAATGATAAATCGTTTTTAAAGTTATGATTTTTAATGAATATATAAGTAAAATCGGATTTTTGACGATGTCATAAAAAGATACCCACTTCACAGAGAAATGGGCATGTACTAGTTCTGCAAAGCATAACATGTTGAATAAACGATATAATTCAATCGGCAGCTGGCTTAACCGCCGCTTCGGAGAGCGGGTCTTCAAGGTCAGTCTGGAGAGCGGCCTGTCGTGCCCAAACAGGGATGGAAAGATCGGAAGAAGCGGATGCATCTTCTGCAACGAGGCCGCTTATTATCCGGCAACCTCGCCGGTAACGGGAGCGATGGGCAAAGCAATCTCAGCACAGCTAGAGGAGGGAATCGCCTATATAAAGGATAGGCACAAGGCCTCGAGGTTCATAGCCTATTTCCAGAGCGGCTCTAGCACCCACGCTCCGGCATCCGCGCTGGCTTCCATATTCAAAGACGCGACGAGCCATCCGGAAGTCGTGGGAATAGCAGTATCCACCCGTCCGGACTGCATAGATTCAGACAGGGCATCCCTGCTTGCGAAGCTCGCCGAAGAGAGGCTCGTCTGGGTTGAGCTGGGTCTTCAGTCGTCGCACGACGATACGCTCGCAAGAATTCGCCGTGGCCACGACACGGCCTGTTTCCTGAGGGCGGCTGAAACCCTTGCAAATGCTGGAATCCCTGTCTGCGCTCACCTGATACTCGGCCTGCCGGGCGAGGATGCCGGGATGATGAAGGAGACCGCCCGCTTTTTAAACATCGCTGGTGTCTGGGGTGTGAAAATCCACAACCTTCACATCCTCGAGGGCACCGAACTGGAGAGAAACTACAGGGAGGGTGAGATCCCCCTGCCTTCGCTCGACGAATACGCTTCATGGGTAGCTGATTTTCTCGAGGAACTGGACCCCGAAACGGTCGTCCACCGGGTGAGCGGACACAGCCCTCGCCGCCTCAACGTGGCGCCGGACTGGTCGGTGAACAAGCTCGGAATCATGAACGCGGTCGAACGGGAGATGGCGAATAGAAAAAGCCGTCAGGGCAAGCTCTTTCAGCGAACGGAACGCCAGACCTGGAAGTAACCCGAAGGCACGTGCGCCGAAGAGGGTTTATTCGGCATACAATTGGGCGGTAGAACGTACTCGCCCTCGCCTAGCTCGGTTTCACCAATGAGCGCCCAATTCCCGTCTTCGGGGATTTTTCCCATGAGCTTGGCGGCGGAGGAGCCGGACTGGGAGACCACGACCCCCCCGAAATGCTTTTTGGCCACCTGTTCAAAACCCTTTGCATGCGGAGAATTCAAAACGACGATATCCGCCCTCCTGTTCTTCCTGTCGTTGCCCGAGTACCTTATCTTCGCCTGAAGATCCATAGGCAGGTGAGAGATCGCGTGTTCCGTCTGGAGGCGCCGGGCCAGATCCGGCTCGTGCCAGCCCACCCTAACCCCCATGCGCGCCATCGCTATCATGTTGCCCAGGGATATCCCCGGAGAATATTCAAGGGCGAAAAGATCGCCCGCATCCCCGCCCTTCCAACTCAAGATCGAACCCACGACCCAGGAAAAGGCGAAGCCCATGCGCGGAAAGGTGTCGGTCAGCGCGCCGAACATCATCGCGTTGTAATGAAACTCCCCCGATTTTCCCGGGAGGACGGGGCCGCTCGGTATAACCGAGAGAGCCGATATGAGGTTTATTCCGGCAGCGTCCTTGAGGATAGGAAGCGGCGACGGCTTTATAAACGGCGCGTGGCTCTTATAGAGACGAACGTCTATCTTTCCCTGACGGGTCGCCGCTATCTGCATGATCCCTTCCTGTGTCCGCAAGAGCACGAAGGGATCCTTCCGCCCCCTGTTTATCTCGTCGATGAATCCCTCCGTATGCCTCTCGATGGACTCAGGAACCCCGTCGAAGAGCCCGTTCAGGCAGAGCACGAACGCAGCGTGCATCGGATGGGCCGCATCGAGCGAGGATATGCGCTTCAGGATGGAGGCCGAGGAGGAGAGCAGCTTCGACATGCGCGCGCTCCGAGAAGCGTCGCCGTCCTTAAAAGACGCCTCGAGCTGGCGGTATTCGTCCATCTTAGCGGCAAATTCGCGGGACAGGGAAAAACCCTCGAGGCGCATCGACTCCCCCATCTGGACATTGCCCGGCAGAGGCATCCTTCCTGTTTTACCGAGGAAGTTGGCCACCGGCAGGGTGCCCTCGGGCGGCGGCTTCGTACCGGCGGACTGCCTGTCGCCCACGAGATAGAGCGGGGCCATGGAAAAACGCCGATTAATATTAGATAGGACTCCGGGCTCGTTGTCGAAGACGCCTACGAGGGAATCGAAGGGTCCGACTAGACCGGCGAGGGCATCGCCCTTGAAATCCTCGTCGGACTTCTGCAGGTCCTGGCGCATCACGAGCTCCACTCCGAAATCATCCACGGGAAAACCCAAAGCCTTCAGCTGATAGGCGGTGTCGTTGCGGACATAAGGGTTGTCTGATCTGCCTGACATATAGATGATCCTCACGCCCAGCGACTGAAGAGCGAGAAGAACGTTCAGCGCACCCTGCCGCACCGAAATCCTGTGCGCCTCTTCAGGACCCATGAAGCGCCTGGAGAAATAATCGTTGAAGGTGTTTCCGAAGCCCAAGTGCCCGAGCCCGGCCTGAGAGAGTATGTGGTTCGGTCCGTACTCGACCTGCGAAGGGATGTATTTCGAGACGAAATCCGCAACCCAAGAACTGCCCGGCATCCACTCCGACAGAAAGTCGCTGAGGATCCTCTTCGCACGCTTCGAAGAGGCGAAGAGCGTGTCGTCGATATCCACCGCGACGACCGGCCTCTTTCCGGAACCCCACGCGGCCCTTATCGCATCCAGCATCGGCGCAAAAGCAGGCCCGGATAGAGGCTGCGGCGGACGGGAAAGATCGGGATGAGAAACACCCCCGAGCTCGGATATTTCCCGGCCGAGCTGCCACGGGTCGATCGTGTAGACGCCGTCGACGAGGCTCGGCGAATTGGGAGGCAGATCGCCCTTTATGTGGACCGAAACTATATTATGGCCGAATATGTTCTTGTACCCGTTTATGTGCGCCGTCGCGTTGTCGAAGGCCCCGACAAACCATACGTCGGGGTTCTTCTTCCTGAACTTCGCAGCCATCTCCCACTTCTCCGGTTCGTGCTTGGGGTTCTTGTAGGCCTCTTCGGACCAGTCTATCACGCCGTCGTACCGAAGGATCAGACTGTTTTCGTCAAAGATGCCGTTCTTTCTCAAGGAGACCTCCGACGAGGAGGTCCCGTCTGGCAAGCTGTCGTCCTTCGCGTTCCTGAGCGTAATGAAGATCTTCCTGAGCGGGATACCCCTCTCGGCGAGCATTCGGTCGAGCATCTTCACAAGCTTGATCGGGCCCTTTATCGGCAGCGACGAGGCGCGCCTTATCGGGTCGAAGAAATACCGCTCGTGGTATGCGTAGGCGGATTCGAGCGTCTCTTGCCTCGTCACCCCTAGCCCCTTGAGTATCTCGCGGCCGTTCCAGCCGCCCACGTTGCCTGCCTTCACGACGAGGT
>DAONII010000177.1:0-3717 GCA_035405085.1 bacterium
ACGAAGAGCAGCATCCCGCCGGCGACCTTGAACGCGTTTAGCGAGATGTGCATGTAGCTCAGTATCGCCTGCCCCACGAATCCGAATGTGATGAGCAACAATATGCTCATCGTGACCGCTTTCCACGCAATGCGCTTCTGCTGTTGTGCGGTCATGTCCTTCGTGAGCGTGGCGAATACCGACGATGAACCCAGGGGATCCACAATCACGAAGAGGCTGATCATCGTGGACAGCAAAAATTTAAAACCCGCGAATTCCATAGATGGCTCCTTTCACATCCATTAAGTCCGAGCCCGGCCCAGGCATATCTCCGCTACCAACGCGCGCATGTTGTAGGTCGAGCTCATTACGTGGCCGTAGGCGCCGGCGGTGGCTATCGCAACTACGTCACCGTCCGTGGTTTCCGGCATCGGGCGCTCGTGGCCGAGCACGTCGCCGGATTCGCATATCGGACCGACGACCGTCGCGGTGCAGCTGACCGGATCGCCCAGGCGCGAGAGGTTCGCTATCTCGTGCCACGCCCCGTAGAGGGCGGGGCGTATGAGCGCGTTCATCCCGGCGTCCACGCCGATGTAGGTGTACTCACCCTTTCTCTTTACCTGATTTACCGTGGAGAGCAAGACGCCGGCCTCGGCGACGAGGAACCTCCCCGGCTCCATCCAGAGTTCGAAATGCGGGAATGCCCCGCGCGCCTTCGATAGAGCTGCCTCGACTGCCGCGATATCGAGCGGCGCCTGCCCCGGCCGTTCCACCACCCCAAGCCCACCGCCTAGATCCAAAATGCGGGCGTTCGGGAAGCGCGCGGCTGTCTCGGCGAGGAACGCCGCGTTTTTTGCCCAGGTGTCGGGCGTGAAGATATTCGAGCCAACGTGCGCGTGAAGGCCCACGACGCGCGCGCCGCAGGCGTCTATGGCCTCGGAGAGGCGTGGGAGCTCCGATGGCCATATGCCGAACTTCTGCTTTGCGCCCGCCGTGTGCACGTACTTGTGGTGCCCCTTCCCCTCGCCCGGGTCGATTCGCAAAAGGATATCCCTTTTTTGGAAAACCTCGGGCCAGCGCTCTATCGGATAGCCGTTGTCCACGGTCACGTGCGCGCCGCGCCGGAAAGCCTCCTCGTAGTCGGCGCGCGCGGCGAAGTTGGGGGTGAATAGGACGCGCGCGGGGTCGATCTTGGGGAAGAGTTCGAATACGCGCTCCATCTCGCCGCGCGACACGCACTCGAACCCAATTACGCGTGTGTCATTATTGGCCGAAGGCGAAGAATCCCGTCCCCCTGTGTCATTCTGAGGCAGAGCCGAAGAATCCCGTCCCGCCCGCTCTATCTGCGAGAGCACCTCCGGGTTCCGGTTCGCCTTCATCGAATAGAACCAGCGTGCGACCGATTTTATCCTGCCGAGGTCATCTATCCTGCGGGCGATCGTTTCCGCATCGTATACATAGACGGGAGAGCTCTTCCCGGCGATCTCTACGAGCTCGGCGCTGCGGCGTTGCCACCACTTTTCAACGGGTGCTGCGCCGTTCGGCGAGGTGAACTCGCGAAAGCTCTGCCCTAGAACCTTTCCCCGTGCCGGCGTTCGGAAGAGCTCGGCGTGCAGCTCGGCCACGAGCTTTTGCGCCTCCTCGTCGTCGACGACGAACGTCAGGTTCAGGTCGTTCGCGGCCTGCGAGACGAGGTAGACGCGCCTCTCGTCGAAGGCCTCTAGTGCTGGCCCGAGCTGCGGCCATATGGCGTGGACTCGCCGGCCTACTAGCGAGACGAGCGCGCAGTTGTCTACGATGTGCACGTTGCAGAACCGGCCGAGGTCCAGGGCGAGCGCCTCGCGCAGTTTTGAGTCGAAGAGGTTCGTGGCTCGGTCGAGCGTCACAGTTACGTTCGATTCGGAAGTGGAGACGAGGTCGATCGAGAGGTTGTGTTTTTTAAAGCTCGCGAAGACGTCGGAGAGAAACCCGACCTGCTGCCACATCTCTATCGTGTCCATCGATACGAGAATTATGCCGCGCCGAGAGGCGATGGCCTTGATGCTCTCGTCGGCCTCTGCCTCTGGCTTTATGTCGGTCCCCGCCTCATCGGGGTGAGCGGTGGAGCGTATCCACAGAGGAATGGCGTGGCGGCGTGCCGGAGCGATGGCGCGAGGGTGCAGCACCTTGGCGCCCGACGACGCGATCTCCTGCGCCTCGTCGTAGCAGAGCGTGGTCAGCAGGCGAGCCTCCGGCAATTCTCTGGGGTTCGCGGTGTACATACCCGGCACGTCGGTCCATATCTCGCAGCGCGCGGCGCCGATCTTGGCGGCCATGAGCGCGGCCGATACGTCTGAGCCGCCGCGGCCCAGGAGCACCGTGTGCCCCTCCGGGTCGCGGGCGATGAAGCCCTGCGTGACGATCACGCCTTCGGGCCTCTTCCGGAAGAGGCGGGCGAGTTCCTCGTCGCGGCAGTCGTCCACGGCGCCGGCTAGGTAGCGGCGGGCTTCGCCTGCCCCGCGCGCGGGTGTGCTGACGAGCAGTTCCCTGGCGTCCTGCCAGAGAGCCTCTATCCCCGATCTCGCGAGGTAGGCGGCGCCGAGTTTCGTCGACATGAGCTCGCCGCAGGAGAGCATTCGGGCGCGAAGCCTTGGCCCCGCCTCGCCCACGAGCGAGGCGCCGGTGCAGAGGGCATTGAGCTCCGCGAGGTGCGTTTCGATCTCGGAGGGGGAAACGCCCAGCTCCTTTGCGAGTGTGGCGTGGCGCGCGGCGATTCTCGCAAGGATATCGGCGTGCCGGTTCTCGACGGACGCGGAGACGATATTCTCCAATTCGCCGGTTACGCCGGCCACGGCGGAACAGACGACGAGGACGCGAAAGCCCTCCTTCTGCCTTCGACGCACGATCCCGGCGATCCCCTCCCAGGAGGAAAGGTCGGCGACGCTCGTCCCGCCGAATTTGATCACGACCCACGGGCTATCTGCATTTTTCGACATACATTCATCCCCTTGTTTCATTCTCAACCGTGTCATTCTTGTGACCAGATTGTGTCATTTTGAGCCCCCCAACGATCTTTGGGGGGCGAAGAATCTCGTAGTGCACGAGATCCTTCGGCAACGCCGGCCCTTCAGGCAACACGGCCTCAGGATGACACACAGTTCGCCCTCTGTCATTAAGCGCCCTCAGCTGGCCCTTGCGCGGCGAATCATAAAGTCCACGTTTTCGGTAACGTTGATCGGCTCGATGTCGATTCCGGGATGAGCCTTCGCGAAGACGCGGAAGACCTCGTCGGCAAAGGCTTGGCCCACGGTGGAGACGCCCTTGAAGTCGAGCACGATCTTCTTGAAGCGATCCAATGCGTGCAGCAGCCGCTTTGCCTGCGAACGCGATATATATGCGCTCCTGTCCCGAAAGAGCTTCACCACCACGCGGCTCTTCGTGAACCTGAAATCCTCGTCGGTGTAGCGTTTGAATATCTCGTCGAGCCTGCGGCGGGAATCCGGCTGCTGCTCGAAGATGACGCGCGTGCCCTTTCGGGGGCGGATCTCCTCGACGAAGACGTCGTCTATGACGTTGTCCACCACCAGGCGCTTTCGATGGCTTTCGAGGACGAAGCGGTCGGCGACCTTCGACGAGAAGAAGATGCCCTCTCCGGAATGCCTCTCCGGCATCGTCGTCTGCTTTCCCTTGAGAAGGTCCTGAATCGCCTCGAGCTCGTCAGCGAGCCCAAGCTTAGCGCGGATGTTCTCGAAGACGCCG
>DAONII010000178.1:0-3701 GCA_035405085.1 bacterium
CTACGCCGCCGAGCCCCGCCAAAGTCGAAGCGGCTTTGCTGTCCATCACTATGAAGAAGTGACCGCCCATGGTGCCCTGTATGGGCACGTAGACCACTACCCTCGGAAGATCCAGGGGCCAGAGCAGGCCGGTGATCTCCGAGACGGGTTTCGCCAGAACGCTGGTGAGCCTTATGGAGGTGGGTTTCTTTATGAACATCCTGAGCGCATCGGAAGCCCTTGCGGCGCCTATCTGCAGAAGCTCCTGCATGGTGTTCAGCCTGATCTCGTCCATCGCAAACGGCATCTTCGTTCCCCTTGATTTTCTGATCCGTCAAAAATCGACCGCGTTTGCAAGGTCCAGGACAAAGGCGACGCGGCCGTCGCCGAGTATGGTCGCTCCGGAAAGCCCCGGAACTCCCTTGAGGAGCGCCGGCATCGGCTTCACTATCGTCTCGCGCCTGCCGTGGAGGGAGTCCACCCGAAGGCCCACCAGGCGCGACCTTGCCTCCACTACGAGAGCGGTCGCACCCTCCGCGCTCGCCGCCCCCTCCGGGACGTGACCTATCGAGCCCGCCGCGGAAAGCTCCTCCGGCGAGAACGGGAAGTCGATGAGCGGAACTATCGATCCGTGAAAGCTGAATACCTTGAAGCGCTCTATTATGTGGATGCGCCCGCTCTCAAGGGTCACGATCTCCCGCACCTGTGAGAGCGGCATCGCGTACGGGGTTTCTCCGATATCGAAGAGTAGGGCCTGCACGATGGAGAGCGTGAGCGGGACCGAAAGCGTGAAGGTGGAGCCCTTCCCCTGCTCGCTCGCGAGTTTGATCCTGCCGCCTATGGCCTCCACGCCTGCCCGGACGACCTCCATGCCGACGCCCCTGCCGGCAAGCGAGTCCGCCTTCCCGGCGGTGGAGAACCCCGGGCGGCATATCACGTCGAGCAGGAGCGAGAAGAGTTCGGGCGAGTTGTCAGGCGGCCGCACCTCGCCCGCTATGGAAGGATCTATGCCCCGCCCGTCGTCGGAGATCGAGACGATGACGCTGTCGCGCTCGCGCCTCGCCTCGATCCTTATGGACCCCTCCTCAGGCTTACCCTCCCTTTTTCTCTCCTCGGGATCCTCGATGCCGTGGCTCACCGCGTTTCTTATCAGGTGCAAGAGCGGGTCGTTCAGAGCGTCCAGCGCCCGCTTGTCGAGGCCTATCTCGCCCCCTGCGAGCGTGAGGTTCACCTTCTTGCCCTGCTTCTGCGAGGTGTCGCGGACGAGCCTGGGATAATTGCCGAACAGGTAGTCGACGGGTATGAGCTGGAGTTTCAAGACGTCGTGCTGAAGCTCCGACATTAGCTTCGCGAGCTCCCCCACAGAATCCACCATGCCCTTTCGGTCTGCGCGATCGGCCATGTCCTCGATCCGAAGCCTGGCCAGGAGCATCTCGCCGGTGACGTCCATGAGATGGGCAAGGCGCGATTTCTCTACGCGGGTTGAACCGAGCGAGCCCTGCCGCTCGGCGGCCGCCCCCGGCGGCTTTCTTTCGGGGCGCGATCTGCGCGGAAGCGACTCGAGGTCCATGGGCCTGATGAGCGCCTCCTCGACATCGGCCACCGTTTCGACGAGCGCCTTGACGTCCCCGGCATCGAGCTCCGAGAGATAGAAGAGGCCGAAGTACTGGCCGAACGACCTGCCCGTCATCTGCCGGTCGAGCTGCTGTTCCCTGATCACCTCTCCGTGCTCTGACAGTGCTCTGACGACTACAGCCGCGCGCGCGCGGGGCATCGCGCAGTTTTCGGTTAGCCTGACGATTATCTCGTAGGGGTTAAGCCCGCGCGCCGCCTCGGAGAAGATCCTCTCGCGGTCCTCGTCCTCGAGGCGGAGGTTTGTCCTGCGATCGCGTCCGGAATATGCCGGGGGGGCCGGCTTTTTTTCGCCCCCGGCCGTCTTTTCAGCCCGATCCCTTTCCACCCCATCTTCTGATCCTGGCCGGATCTCCGCGGCCTGTTCTTCAGACGGCCTGAGCGACGAAAGCGCAGCGAGAAGCTCGCCGTCGACCTGCGGATTCGCATCCCCGCGCCCAAGGCCGTCGACGGACGCGGCCACCGCGTCTATGGACTTGAAGAGGAGGCGTCCCGCCTCGTCGGAAAAGGACATCGAGCCGTCCCTGAGGCCTCCGAGCATCGACTCGAATTCGTGCAGAAAAGAAGCCAGGCTGCGGTACTCCATTATCCCGGCCATTCCCTTCAGCGTGTGGACGGCGCGGAAAATCGAGTCCACGAGCTCCCGGTTTCCGGGGTTCTTCTCGAGCTCTATCGCGTCGGAGTTCAGCCCGCGAAGGAGCTCGGCCGCCTCGCCCATGAAGAGATCGAAATATGAGGACTTCTCGACCATCATGCCCCCAGGACGAGAGAGGTTACCTTGTTCGCTATCTTTGAGATCGGCAAAACGAATTCCGCCGCCCCCTTCTGGATCGCGACCCTCGGCATGCCGTAGACGATGGCGCTCTCTTCGGATTCTGCTATCGTGCGCCCGCCCAGCCTCCTTATCTCCAGGAGGCCCTCCACCCCGTCGTCGCCCATCCCGGTGAGAAGGACGCCGATGGTGCGCGGTCCGTACAGGGCGGCGACGCTCTTCATCGCGTGCGATATGGAAGGCACATAGTGTCCGTCGACCTCCGAGGAGGGGATCGTCTTCAGAAGGGGGCCCTCGCCACCATCTACCATCTCCATGTGGCGCCCCCCGGGGGCCACGAAGATCCTGCCCGGCCCTGCGACGTCTCCGTCCTTCACCTCGGAGACCGCCCAGTCGAGGGCCGAGTCCAGGTGCGCGGCGAACGACATCGTGAAGAAAGCGGGCATGTGCTGGACGACGAGTATAGAGGCCGGCAGCGACGAGGAGATCTGCGGGAGCAGGATGTTGAGGGAGCGCGGCCCGCCGGTGGAAGCGCCGATGACGACGACGCTGCCGCCCGCCTCGGAGACGGAAGCCGGCGCCGTTCCGGATGCCGGGCCGGGAACGAGCCTGGCCGGATCGACGTGCATGGAGGCGCGTATCTTTTCACGAAGCTCCTTTTCGATCGACTCGATGTCGAGGGAAAGGCTGCCCGAGGGTTTCATCACGAAGTCCACGGCGCCCATCTCGAGTGCGCGGACGGTCTCCTCGCCGTTGTGTGTCGCGTGCCCCGTGAGGATTATAACGCGCGACGGGCACTCCGACATGATGCGCTTCAGCGTCGCGATCCCGTCGAGCTTCGGCATCTCTACGTCTAGGGTCACGACGTCCGGCTGAAAGCGCGGGATCTTATCCATCGCATCGAGCCCGTTAGAGGCTGTGGCGACGACCTTTATGTCGCCGTCACGCTCTATGAGCTCGGTTATCTTCGCCCTCATCAGAACGCTGTCGTCGACGACCAGGACCCTTAAAGGCATTTGCCCCCCTTGCGCGCCGGTCAGGATGCGCCGAGTATCCGCTTTATCTCGTTTGTGAGCTCATCGTCCCTGTAGGGCTTCACCACGAACCCCTTCGCGCCGTTTGCGATCGCCTGCTGCATGAGCCCGTCCTGCCCCATCGCGGAGACCATGAGTATCTTCGCCTCGGGGAAGCGCTTGAGTATGCTGTGGACCCCCTCTATGCCGTCGGTGCCGGCCATTATGACGTCGAGGGTGATGAGGTCGGGTTTTAGCTCCTCGATTCTCTCAAGGGCCTCCTCGACGCTGAAGGCCGGAGAAAC
>DAONII010000179.1:0-3693 GCA_035405085.1 bacterium
CCAACGCCGCCTCCCTCTTCGCCTCCCGCGCGATAGAGGGAATAGAGGCGAACGAGGAGCGCTGCACGCAGGACGTGGAGAAGAGTCTTGCGCTGGCTACCGCCCTCGTGCCGAAGGTCGGATACGCCAAGGCGGCTGAAATCGCTAAGGCAGCCGCCGCGAGAGGCAAGACCGTAAGGGAGACGGCGCTTGAAGAGGGAGTAGCGAGTGAGAGCGAACTCGAAAGACTCTTCGAAACCGCTCCGATGACCTGCGGCGGGTGACGCCCGTTTCGCCGATCCACCGCGCGAGCGTCAAGCCGAACAGATAAAATGAGCCTGCTGGAGACGACACTCATAGCGCTGGGTCTTGCGATGGACTGCTTTGCGGTCTCCGTCGCAAGCGGGATATGCTTCCCAACCATGGGGCCGCGCATCGCGTTCCGAATGGCACTCTTTTTCGGCGGCTTCCAGCTCGCGATGGCGGTGATCGGATGGACCGCCGGTTTTCTGCTGCTGCCCTGGATAGAGAGCTTCGACCACTGGCTTGCGTTCGCGCTTTTATCCGCAGTAGGCGGCAGGATGATCTACGAATCCCGCAAGGACGAAACGAACCGCTCCTACGACCCATCGAGATTCCCGGTTCTCATCGCCCTGTCGGTGGCGACGAGCATAGACGCGCTCGCGGTCGGCGTGGGCATTTCGGTCCTCGGGGAACCGATACCTGTCGCCGCCTCAGTCATCGGCTCGGCAAGCTTCATCATGACCGTCGCGGGAGTGCTGTTGGGCAAGCGCTTCGGCCACATCTTCGAGAAGAAGTTCGAAATCGCGGGAGGGCTGATCCTAATCGGGTTAGGCCTGAAGATACTGATAGAGCACCTGACATGACGCGGCGGCCCTCAAAACGCCTCGCCTCCCCCTTCTTCAAAGGTAATATTTCCATACCAGATAACCGAAGAGCAGTGAAAGCGATACGAGCAGGATTTTTCTGATAAGCGGCGCCCCGTGTTTCAGGGCGTAGTGGCTGCCGACCAGGTTCCCGGCCACGTTCGAGGCGGCCATGACCGCAGCGACAGCGAAGTCCACGCTACCCGCGATCACGAATATTGCTAATGCACCTGCATTGGTCGCTAAATTGAACGTCTTTGCGGTTGCAGTCGCGTTTATCAGAGGAATCCTCGAGATGGCCACAAGAGCTATTATGAAGAAGGTGCCGGTCCCCGGTCCGAAGAAACCGTCGTAGACACCGACCGCGGAGCACGATATAATGGTGGCTGTCCAGAACCTTATCCCCCTCCCCCTCAACGGACGACCCCCCCTCATCATGGTGCGCGAGAAGAGAACAGCCGCAGCGGCGGGAGGGAGAAGGAGCACAAGGGCCCGACCAAGCAGATCCGGCGGCAGGATTAGAGCGAGCCTGGCGCCGGCCGCAGACCCCACCAGCGCGGCGGGAATCCCCGCGGCGGCGACTACCCACAGCACCTTGCCCTTCCGGTGAAAATTAGCGAGTGCAAAGGCGGTGCCGCACATCGACTGAAACTTGTTCGTGCCAAGCGCGACCTGCGGCGGTAGCCCGGCGGCCAAAAGAGCCGGGAGTGAGACGAGCCCCCCTCCTCCGGCTATGGAGTCGATCAGGCCGGCGGCAAACCCCGCCGTCGATAGAAAAAAAAGGACCAGGGGTTCCATTCTTATTGTCAGTCGTGGCGATGGATCGAACGCACCGCGTAGATGCTTCGTTTATGGGTCGTATGATAGATGCGGGAGGAGACCTCCAGCGAGAGCCCTATAGCAGCGAGCTGAACCCCCAGGACCATCATGAGCATCGAGAATATGAGGTTTCCTAGGTGCTCGCCAACGACGAGATCGCTGAAGTAGTAAAGGGCGGTTATGATGAAAGCCACTACGAAGCCGACCGAGAAGAAGACGAGCCCTATGAAGCCGAAGAAGTGAAGGGGCCTGGACACGTAGCTTATCATGAATTTAACCGTGAGGAGGTCCATAAGCACCCGGAAAGTGCGCGAGAGGCCGTAGTTGGATTTGCCCTTGGGGCGCACGATGTTCTTGATCGGAACCTCGGCGATCTTAACGCCCTGCCACGATGCGAGCGCCGGTATAAAGCGGTGCAGCTCACCGTAGAGATCGACGTTATCAAGGATCTCGCGACGATAGGCCTTGAACGTTGTACCGAAATCGTGCAGCGATACGCCGGAGAGCCACGCCATGAGTTTATTGGCTATGAGGGAGGGCAGCCGCCTCATAAGAAAGTTGTCCACCCTCTTCTCTCGCCAACCGCTTGCGATGTCGCAACCCTCGTCTATCTTATGCAGCAGGGCCGGTATGTCCTCCGGAAAGTGCTGGAGGTCCCCGTCCATCGCCACTATGACGTCTCCCGAAGCGTGATCGAACCCGGCGGCGAGCCCCGCGGTCTGACCGAAATTTCGGCGAAGCCTGACGAGCGTTACGAGGTGGTCCTTCTCCTGTATCTTGCCGGCGATCTCGAATGTCCTGTCGCGGCTCCCGTCGTCGACAAAAACTATCTCGTACGACCGGTTGAGCGCGTTGAGCACCTTCTTGAGCCTCTCGTAGAGTTCCGCGACCGATTCCTCCTCGTTGTACAGAGGGACGACGACGGATATCTCGCACCTGCGCACCGGCCTATCCATAATATAGATCCCCGTAGTTTATCAAAACCGAGCCGGAGGCCGCCAGGGCCTCCTTCACGGCCGGATCGACCAAGGCACGATACTCCTCGGCCCTGAAGCGGTCAAGCCACCCGACCGACCTCGCCCCCGCGGACGCATTCCCGGAGGTTGCGGGATGGCACATTATCTCCATGGAGCCCTCGGAAACCGCGCGAAAGAGGCGTCGGTATATATCGGCGTCCATGCGCCCAGCGAGCGCCACACCGAAGGACCTGTCGGCAAAAGCAAGGCCCAGGCCCGATGCCACGCGCGTCAGGGCGGAACCCTGCCTGTTCAGAATCATCAGCTTGAATGTCTGCGAGAGGGACGCTTTGGGCATCCCGCGCAAAAGCGATACCGGCTCCCTTACGATCCGAACAGCCCCTATGCCGAAGCGCTTTGCGAGGGCACACGCTATCCTGCCTATCCGCGGAAACGCGATATGGAGGTGCTTCTCGCTGTCCAAGTGGGTCGGGGTAATTCCGAAATCTATGACGCGACCGATCTGCGCCGCGAATTCCGCCTCCACATCATCGTAATCTATGCGTCCGCTTAGAGCCCGCGCCAGAAAAGCGCCCGCGCTGTCGAGAAAACACCCCCGCCGGCACACAAGGGAACGAATTCTCGACGGCTCGGAGAGCGGAACGCCGCGCAGTATGTTCAGGTGAACGCCGACTCCCAGCTTCTGCATGGAGGCGGCGCCGCGGGCTGCCTCCTCGAATCCGGGCATGTTCGCCATGATGGTCGCGGAGGTCAGCACTCCGTTTTCGCAGGCGGCCATCACCGCCTCATTAACGGCGGACGACTGCCCGAAATCGTCCGCGTTCACTATTATCCGCGTGAATTTTTTCATGGCCTGACCCGCCGGTAGAGATCGATGCCGTCGATGCTCGCCTCGAGGACGTAGTTTTTTTCAAGGAACTCCAACAGCTTCGGATATTTTGAAACGGGATATTTGCCGTAATCGTGATGATTTCCCGGAGAAGTATCGACAAAATAAACTGGCATGTTGCTCTCCATGTCCTCGAAAAACA
>DAONII010000180.1:0-3691 GCA_035405085.1 bacterium
GGCGGGGGAGTTCGACTACTCCGGGAGTCAGGCGATAAAGGCGATAAAGGAGGAGGGGATCGAGACCGTCCTCGTGAATCCGAACATCGCCACGATCCAGACCTCCGAGGGCTTTGCCGACCGGGTCTATTTTCTCCCGGTAACACCCCATTTCGTCGAGAGGGTAATAGAGAAGGAGCGCCCCGACGGGATGTTGCTTTCCTTCGGCGGGCAGACCGCTCTCAACTGCGGGGTGGCGCTCTCAAGACAGGGGATACTCGAGAAACACGGCGTGCGCGTTCTGGGCACACCGGTATCGACTATAGAGGACACCGAGGACCGCGAGCTCTTCGTAAAGAGGCTCTCCGAGATCGACGTCGCGGTGCCGAAGAGCTTCGCGGTGGGTTCCCTGGAAGATGCGAAGCGCGCCGCCTCCGAGGTCGGTTATCCGGTTATGATCAGGATAGCCTATGCGCTTGGGGGGCTTGGATCAGGCCCGTGCGCCGACGAGGCCGACCTCTGCGCGCGCGTCTCGTCGGCGCTCGCCCACGCGGGCCAGGTCCTCGTCGAGGAGTTTCTCGAGGGCTGGAAGGAGGTCGAGTACGAGGTGGTGCGCGACGGCGCCGACAACTGCATTACGGTCTGCAACATGGAGAACTTCGACCCGCTGGGCATTCACACCGGCGAGTCGATAGTCGTGGCGCCCTCGCAGACGCTCACGAACGAGGAGTACCACCGGCTGCGCGAGGTCGCGATCCGCACTATAAGGCACCTGGGGATCGTGGGCGAGTGCAACATACAGTATGCGCTGAATCCGAAATCCGGCGAGTACCGCGTAATCGAGGTGAACGCGAGGCTCTCCCGCTCCTCCGCGCTCGCGTCGAAGGCGACCGGATATCCGCTGGCGTTCGTCGCGGCGAAGATCGCGCTTGGGAAGAGGCTCGCCGAGATAGACAACTCGGTCACCGGTGCGACGAAGGCCTGCTTCGAGCCGGCGCTCGACTATATAGTGTGTAAGATCCCCCGCTGGGATTTAAAGAAGTTCCGCCGCGTCTCTAAGAGGATAGGCTCCGGCATGAAGTCGGTGGGCGAGGTGATGGCGATAGGGCGCACCTTCGGCGAGGCGCTGCAGAAGGGGCTTCGCATGCTCGAGATAGGCGCCGCGGGCCTAGCGGGCGGCGCCGGCATAAGTTTCGAGAACCTCGAGGATGAGATAGCCCACCCTTCGGACGAGCGCGTCTTCGCTGTCTATCAGGCGATAAAGGGCGGGATGCCGATCGACAGGATCTACGAGATCTCGCACATCGACAAGTGGTTTCTCTCGAAGCTATCGAACATAGCTTCTATGGAGGAGGAGCTCTCGGCCCAGGGCCCCGGCGGAGTTTCGGAGGACCTTCTCCGTCGCGCGAAGCGCATCGGATTTTCCGACAGGCAGATCGCCTCTATAGCGGGGGCGAGGGAAGAGGAGATAGGGGCCATGCGCCGCAGGATCGGGCTTCGCCCTGCCATAAAGCAGATAGATACGCTCGCCGCTGAGTACCCGGCCAAAACGAACTACCTCTACTGCACCTACAGCGGCACCGAGGACGACGTGGAAACCGGCGGTACTGCCGTCATGGTGTTGGGCGGCGGGGCATACAGGATAGGCTCGTCGGTCGAGTTCGACTGGTGCTGTGTGAACACGGTCCAGTCGCTGCGCCGGATCGGCTTCAGGACCATCATGGTCAACTGCAACCCGGAGACGGTCTCCACAGACTTCGACGAGTGCGACCGCCTGTACTTCGAGGAGCTGACCTTCGAGACGGTGATGGACATATACGAGCGAGAGCGCCCGGCCGGGATAATACTGGCGGTCGGCGGGCAGGTCGCGAACAACCTCGCAGTGAAGCTCGCCGCAGCCGGGTGCCGGATTCTGGGGACCCAGGCGGAGTCCATAGACTGCGCCGAGGACAGGCACAAGTTCTCGAAGCTCCTCGACGAGCTGGGCATAAAACAGCCTCAGTGGCGCGAACTCAAGGCTATCGAAGAGGCCACCGGCTTCGCGGAAGGCGTGGGCTACCCGGTGCTCGTGCGCCCCTCCTATGTCCTCTCCGGTGCGGCGATGGCGGTGGCGATGAACGGCGACGACCTGGTGCGCTTTCTCGAGAAGGCGGCGCAGGTCTCCCCGGAACACCCGGTCGTGATCAGCAAGTTCATCATGGGGGCTAAGGAGATAGAGCTCGACGGCGTGGCCAAGGGCGGGGATGTCGTCGCTTACGTAATTTCGGAGCACGTCGAAAACGCCGGGGTCCACTCGGGCGACGCCACCATGGTCGTTCCGCCGCAGCGCACCTACCTCGAGACGATCCGGCAGGTGAAGGGAATCTCTCAGCGCGTGGCAAGGGCGCTAGAGATAAACGGCCCGTTCAATATCCAGTTTCTGGCGAAGGACAACGACGTGTCGGTGATCGAATGCAACCTGCGTGCCTCGCGCTCGTTCCCGTTCGTGTCGAAGGTTTGCAAGACGAACCTCATAGACATAGCCACGAAGGTCGCCGTCGACTGGCCTATACCTGAGATACGCTTAAAGCCCTTCAATATGGAGTTCGTCGGCGTCAAGGCCCCGCAGTTTTCGTTCACGAGGCTCTCTGGAGCGGACCCCACGCTCTCGGTCGAGATGTCCTCCACCGGCGAGGTAGGGTGCATAGGGGACGACTTCGAAGAGGCGTTTCTCAAGGCGATGATCTCGGTTGGCTTCAAGATGCCCGTAAAGACGGTTTTGCTCTCCACTGGGCCCGCCGAGAGCAAGCTCGGCTTCCTGCCGTCTGCGAAGGTCCTCTCGTCCATGGGGGTGAAGATCCTCTCCACGGAGGGTACCGCCGGGTACCTCGCGGAGAACGGGATAGAAACCGAGGTGGTCTCCTGGCCCGGCTTCGGCGGGGAAGACTGCGCCGAAAAGAGGATACGCCGTGGCGGGATAGACCTCGTCATCAACATACCGAAGAACTACCAGAGGGACGAGCTGACGAACGGCTACCTCATACGCCGCGCGGCCGCTGATATGGGCATACCCCTCATCACCAACATCCAGCTCGCGAAGCGCATAGTCGAGTCGCTCTCCAGAAAGCGCCTCGAGGACCTCTCCATCAAGCCATGGCAGGAGTACTCTTAAGGCAAAAAGACACCTTCTGTTGCCCTAATCACACCCGGGTCACACGAATCACACACATTTAAGTTTCCCTGTATTGCCCTGAGCGGCCTCAAAGGCTCCAGAGGACCGATTGGCTGCTTTTGGGTTTTGGCACGCTTCCTGCAATGGAGGGCTGTCAACTGAGCCGTATTTTCGGTTCTTAACCTAAGCCAAAACACAGGAGGCGATATGGATAAGACAGGGCAGGTAAACAGGGTGGATTTCTCGGCATTTTGTAAGGCTTTTGAGTCGATCGAGGAGAAAAGCGGGAAATCCATATGCAGTGCTCTCGATATCTCCAGCACCGTTGCATCTACAGACTTCATCTACAGGGAGGCCGATGGGGATGGCGATATAAGGGTGCCGGAATACGGTTTCGTGAAGGGGAAGGGGCAGGTGGTTGCCAGCCGCTGGCTATCCCAGAATGGCCATGTTCAGCGCGACGCCGAAGGGGGCTCTTCCTTTGTGGCGCGAACTGATTCCGAGCTGGTCAAGTCCGATTATTGCTGGAAACTTTTAAAGGCGTCGGCCTCGTTGCCGGCG
>DAONII010000181.1:0-3647 GCA_035405085.1 bacterium
TCCTGAGGAACGCCTGAAGATGGACGCAGCTCTTGTTTTCGTAGTAGCTATAGTAGCCGTTGCCCTGGTCTTCGATTTCATCAACGGCTTTCACGACGCCGCAAACTCGGTGGCCACGGTCGTTTCCACGCGCGTCCTTTCTCCGAAGCAGGCCGTGGTATGGGCCGCCTTCTTCAATTTCTTGGCGGTCTTCGTGTTCGGGCTCCACGTAGCCACCACCGTGGGCAAGGGGATAATCGACCCGGCCGTGGTCGACTCGTTCGTAATCCTTGCGGCGCTGGTCGGCGCCATCGTCTGGGACATGCTGACCTGGTGGTGGGGGCTTCCCACATCCTCGTCGCACGCCCTGATCGGCGGCATGGTCGGCGCGGCGATAGCCAAGGCCGGTTCGACCTCCGTGCTAGTCTGGTCCGGGATCCTGAAGGTTACCGCCTTCATTCTGATATCCCCCATGATAGGGCTGCTTTTGGGCTTTGTCTTCGGCGTCATGCTGAACTTCTTTTTTGCCAGAAGCGTACCCACCAAGGTGGACCGGCACTTTCGCAAGCTGCAGCTCCTCTCCGCCGCCCTCTACAGCTTAGGCCACGGCGGAAACGACGCGCAGAAGACGATGGGGATAATCGCGGTCCTGCTCTTTTCGCACGGCTACCTCGGCGACACCTTCTACGTTCCGCTCTACGTAGTTTTTCTCTGCTACACGATGATATCCCTGGGCACGATGTTCGGCGGCTGGCGGATCATCAAGACGATGGGCATGAGGATCACGGAACTCAAGCCGGCCGGCGGCTTCTGCGCCGAGACCTCGGCGGCGGCGACGCTCTTCGGGGCGACCTTCCTCGGAATTCCGGTTTCAACCACGCACACGATAACCGGTGCAATAGTCGGGGTGGGCTCCACCCACGGCCTGGGCTTCGTGCGCTGGACGGTTGCCGGCAGGATAATCTGGGCCTGGATACTCACGATACCGGCGGCCGCGATCATCGCGGGCCTCTTCCACTTCGTAACGCAAATCTTTTGATCCGACGTAAGGCGCGCGATATAAAGCGCAGGACGCAAGGAGGTAATATGCAGATCGCTATGGCAGGTCTCGGGCGCATGGGCATGAACATGGCGCGCCGGCTCATTTCCGGCGGCCACGACGTGGTGGCGTACAACCGCTCGGCGGAAAAGGTGGAGGAGCTGCTGAAGGAGTTTCCGTCGGCCACGGGCGCAGCCTCTCTCGACGACGCGGTGGCAAAGCTCGATACGCCCCGGCTCGTATGGCTCATGTTGCCGGCCGGCGACGCGGTCGAGGAGGCTGTATTCTCGCTCAAGGGCTCCCTTTCCCCGGGCGACATACTCGTCGACGGCGGAAACAGCTTCTACAAAGACGACATCCGAAGGGCTAAGGAACTTGAAACCCTTGGCATCCATTACGTGGACGCGGGGGTCTCCGGCGGGATATGGGGGCTCGCAAACGGCTACTGCACCATGGTAGGCGGGGAGCGCGCCGCATTCGAACTCGTCGAACCCGTGCTCAAAACCCTGGCGCCTCCGAACGGCTACATGCACTGCGGGCCCTCCGGGGCCGGACATTTCGTGAAGATGATACACAACGGCATCGAGTACGCGATGATGGAGGCATACGGCGAGGGCTTCGAGATACTCAAGGCGTCGCCATACGGCGAGGAGCTGAAGTTCTCCGATGTGGCCCACCTGTGGAACCAGGGCAGCGTGGTGCGCTCATGGCTTCTTGAGCTACTGGAGGCCGCCTTCAGGAAGGACCCGGAGCTCAAAGGGATCGAGGGCTTCGTAGGGGATACCGGCGAGGGGCGATGGACGGTGGAGCAGGCGATAGAGACCGGCGTCTGTGCGACGGGGATAGCCCACTCGCTCTTCAAGCGCTTCCGGTCGAGGCAGAAGGAGGCCTTCTCCGACAAGGTGCTCGCCGCGCTGCGCCTCGAATTCGGCGGGCATCAGACCGCGCGCAAGGAACCCAATGGCTGAGTTCACCGGCAAACTGAGCGTGAGCGAGAACTTCTGCGTGGAGACCGTGCCTTCGGGCTGCGGCATGGTCGTCTTCGGCGCCTCCGGCGACCTCTCGCACAGAAAGCTGATCCCCTCGCTCTTCAACCTCTGCAGGCGCGGCCTGCTTCCGAAGAATTTCTATGTGCTGGGCTGCGCGCGCACGGATATGGACGACGAAGCGTTCCGGGCGAAGGCACAGAACTCGATATCGAAGCGATGCGAGGGGGTGAGCGAGGGGGACTGCAACCTCTTCCTCTCCCGCCTGCACTATCTGAGGCTCGATTACTCGAGGAGCGAGGGTTACGGCACGCTTTTCGCGAAGCTGGGGGAGCTTGACTCCCTGTACGGCACGAAGGGAAACCGATTCTTCTATCTGGCCATCCCGCCGGCGCTGCACATAGACGTAGTGCGCCTGCTCGGCATCTCGGGGCTCGCCATGGAGGACGATGCGAAGGGCAACTTCGCCCGCGTAGTGGTGGAGAAGCCGTTCGGCAGCGACCTCTCCTCGGCGCTCGCCCTCGACAGGGGGCTTGGCTCCGTGCTCAAGGAGAGCCAGATATACCGTATAGACCACTACCTGGGCAAGGAGACCGTCCAGAACATACTGATGCTGAGGTTCGCAAACGCCATCTTCGAGCCGGTGTGGAACCGTCAGTACGTGGACCACGTGCAGATAACCGTGGCCGAGGAGATGGGTGTAGGCCACCGCGCGGGTTACTACGAAGACGCCGGTTGCCTTCGCGACATGTTCCAGAACCACATGCTTCAGCTGCTGTCGCTCGTGGCCATGGAACCCCCGTCGTCATTCGGCGCCGACTGCGTGCGCGACGAGAAGGCGAAGCTCCTCTACGCCATCCGTCCGTTTTCGGAGGACGGGATCGAAGGCTCAGTCGTGCGGGGGCAATACGGGCCCGGGAGCCAGGGCGGCGAACCCGCCGTCGGATACCGCCTCGAAAAAGGCGTGGCCTCCGACTCTTCGGTGGAGACGTTCGTCGCCGCCAGGATGCACATCGAAAACTGGCGCTGGCAGGGCGTTCCCTTCTACCTGCGCTCAGGGAAGAGGCTTTCATCCAAGAGGAGCGAAATAGCGGTCGTGTTCAACCGCGTGCCCCATTCGATATTCGAGCCGATACTCGCCGATTCGCTGCCGCCAAACGAGCTGGTGTTCAGCGTGGAGCCGCTAGAGGGCGCCTCGCTCTCCATTCAGGCGAAGCACCCCGGGCCGAAGCGGTGCATGAGCACGCTGACGATGGATTTTCGCTACAGCGAGGCGGTGGGCGCCGAGCTCCCCGAGGCCTACGAGCGCCTGCTGCTCGACGTGATGGTCGGAGACCAGACCCTTTTCGTCCGCTCCGACGCCACCGAGATATCATGGAAGCTCTTCGAGCCGGTGCTCCATGCGTGGCACGAGGGGAAGCCGCCGCTTCACATCTATCCCGCGGGCTCCTTTGGCCCCGCCGAGGCCGAGCTGCTCCTCTCCCGCGACGGCAGACGCTGGCGGGACATCTGAGCGATTGGAAACTGCCAGACACTCTACGCAGGCGCAGCGCCTTAACTTCGCTCAAGGGCTCCTCGGCAGGTGGCGGTTCAGGGCCAAAGCAGCCGGGGATTCTTCGCTGCGTTTTCTTTTTATATGCGTC
>DAONII010000182.1:0-3586 GCA_035405085.1 bacterium
CGGGCGAGCCGTACTGGAACGAAGGGGCCACGGACCCGGGCGCAGACTACGGCCCGAAAAACGCAAAGAAGCTGGTCATGTGCGAGGAGCCTGTAAAACCGGACGGCGAGGATCTAGACGAGGATCACCTGGGCGACGTCGAGGACCCGGAGCTCCCGCCGTACGGATTCGCGTCGCGCGCCTTCGAGCAGCAGGTCGCTCGCTTTGCCTCCGACGCCGGCGTCCTGATTGCCCGCGCGGGGAAGAAGAGGTCCACACCGATTCAGCCAGATTCTCGCCCGAATGGCTGTGACGGCGACACTCCATGGGACCCGCAGGGCCCTTATCCGGAGGAGTCCGATCGCGATCGCCCGAGGGAGACGGAGCGTGAGGAGCCCTACGACCTCCCCGGCCTCCCTCCTTCATGGGATGAGGTGCTCGTATAATCGCCCCTATATAATGATGGAGTTGGGGGCGACAAACAGCGGGGAGTAAAAGGAGGATAAATGGGAACGCAGATAGAACTGAGGCACATGGCATTCTTCAACGCCATGGGTGCTGTTACGAAACAGGAGGCCCGCAAAGTCAAGGCTTCCGAGGATGAGACGAAGAAAAATGAGGCGGCGGGAGCGTCAAACTACGCCGTTTCTTCTCCTTCGCCTGCGAAGGGGCCGGAGGGAAAGGAGCGCACGAGCCTCTTCTCGGACTGCGCTCAGCTCAAGGGTTCGAGGCCTTTGACCGTGCCCTATTCCTTCAACGGACAGAAGGAGAGCGTGGGTGTATGCCTCGAGGGGATGCCGAAGCTCAACCTCTCCGGCACGGCGGGGAAGCTCGACCGCGACATAAAGGACGCCATATCCAGGGTGGTACCGGCTACGGTGCAGCTCAAGGTCGTGGGCAATAACCGACAGCAGTGGTCGGGCTCCGGGTTCATCATGGACCCGGCCGATGTCCGAAGGATGTTGCCGGGAATAAAGATCGAACCCGGCGAATACTACATACACACGAACCACCACGTCGCCGCCGATGCTAAGGCGATAATGGCAATAACCGCCGACGGCAAGCACAGGCTCTCCGCGGAGGTTGTGAAGGCGCCGTCGGGCGCGCTTCTTATGGACGAGATAGGGGACACCGCGCTCGTGAGGATAAAGAGCGAGGTCGCGTTGCCCACGGCGAAGACAGGGCCGCGCTCCATCGTGGAGCAGGGGGACACCGTCCTCACCGCCGGGTTCCCGCTGGCCCTTCCGCGGGTTTCGGTGACGAAGGGCATAGTGTCGCAGCCGGCGCAGATGACCGGCGAGACGCTGCTGGCGATACAGGCCGACGCGGCGATAAACGGGGGCAACTCGGGCGGTCCGCTCTTCACGCTCGACGGCACCGTGATAGGTACGAACACCTATACCTTCAGGGGCGCAAACGATCTGTCGTTTGCGAACGCTATCACAGAGCAGTTCGACCTGCTCGGCACGATATGGCAGAAGGGGGAGATCGTCCGCGGCGATCTCGGTATAGACTTCATGCCGCTCGGCTTCTTCGAGAGGAACGCGCCTGGCCTGCCGCCGCGCATGAACGGGGCGCTGGTGGGAGACGTCGCTTCGGGCTCCAAGGCGGAGAAGGCGGGGCTCAAGGCCGGCGACATCGTGACCGAGGTACGCGTGATGGAGAAGGGGCAAGTGAAGAAGCGCATAGCGATCGATTTCGAAAACGACTTCCAGTACACGCAGGTTTTGCAGGCGATTCACTCCCTCAAGCCCGGCCAGAAGGTGGAGCTTGGAATCTTCAGGCGCGAGGGGGATTCAAAGTCATTCTCGTACCGCAGGGGCAGCGTGAAGCTGGAGGCGGTATCCTACGTCCCGCGTACGAGCGTGTCGGAGCAGAGCTGGGGCATCTCGGCGGTTAGATCGAAGTCCGGCGAGATCTTTGTATCCGGAACGGGCGAGAAGAACCCGGGCGCCCTCTCTGAGCTTGGCCGCGGCGATTGGATCCTGAGCGGGATCAGGGCGCGCGAGCTGGCCGATTTCAAGACCCAGGCCGTCTCTTCGATTTCCGATCTGCAGACGATGTTCAGGGTCATGCGGCAGAAGGGCACGACGCAGATGATCCTCTACGTGAGGAACCGCAAAGATCCGAGGCAGATAAGGACGGTCGTGCTGGAGAGGGATCTGGGCAATCTCGCCGCGAAGCGAAACGGCGAAGTCAGGGCCGCCTGAAGATCAGGATTTGCGCAGGCGCCCCTTTTCGAACCCTAGCGGCAGGAGCCAGGCGAGTTTTTTGACCGTGGCCTCGCCCTTGGTGTTGGCCATTATTACCTCGAGGTTCGGCGAGAATTCGTAGAGCGCCTGTCGGCAGACGCCGCAGGGGGGGCATGGCCCCTTCGTAGCGGCCACGATGGCTATCCTCTTGAACTTCCTTGCACCCTCCGATACCCCCTTGAACAGGGCGGTACGCTCGGCGCAGCATGTGGCGCCGTAGGAGGCGTTCTCCACGTTGCAGCCGGTGAAGATCCGGCCGTCCGTGGCCTCGAGCGCCGCACCAACCTTGAAACCGGAATAACGCGCGTAGGCCCTCTTCCTGGCTTCCATCGCCATCCTGATTAATTTCTTCATGGCCGGAGGATACCAGAAAACAGGAGGATATGGAAGGATGCCGGCGAGTCCAGATTTTACGCAACTATTTGGTTTGGGAAGCGATAAGCTCTGCCGGAGGTGCCAATGGCCGACGAGCGCATTTTTTCCGACCCCGCCTTTCAGGGCTGGGTCAAGAGCATCGTGTACGAGGCGAGACGAACCTTCACCAGCGTCCCCGACCGGACGCTGGACGAGATAGAGAAGGCCAACAAAGCTCCCTCCGGTCTTTCGTCTAAGCCGGAACTCCTTTCCATCGTCGAGACGATCTACCGCGAGATAGTGGACGACGGAGAGCTGTCCTATCTGGACCTTTCGGCGCAATCCTTCGCTTCGGATTTCAGGCTGTGGGGAGAGCCGTCCGATATCTTCGGCCGTGTATCGGCAGAATCCGAAGGGGCGGCGGGCTCCGAAGAGGGCTTGGATATAGTCGATGGGATTCACGCAATAGCGAGCGAGGCCGAACGCATTTCCCGTTTCGTCACGAGCTCCTACCTAAGGGAGTATCTCTCCAGCGTGGCCGAGAAGCTCGCGAGCATATCCTCGGATGGGTACGCCGATCCGTCCGAAGTGATAAGAAGCGTCGAGGTGCTCGGGAGGGAAGTAGAAAACGTTTCGCAGATAATGGAGCGCGCGGAGGGTTCGCGGCTTGGCGCCGTAATTCCGAACGTGCTGCAGTCGGCGATGCTTGCCAGGGAGAAAGCCGCCCAGGACGAGGTTGAGGATCTGGAGCGAGCCATTTGGCTTCTCGAGAGGCACCTCGAGCTGGGCAAGTTCGGGTATCGCATGCGCGAACTGACGATAGAGGTACAGATGCGGGCGCTCGATATATTGCGCCGCCTCGGCCCCGGCGATTCAATAGTTGTACCGAACGACGAGGTCCTCACCTCCAGCCCCTTCGATTTCGTGGATGTCGGCGACGGCGATCCGGAGGTCGAGGCAGGGAAGCTGGCCCAGAGGATATTCGAACAGGGGCGGAAGCC
>DAONII010000183.1:0-3574 GCA_035405085.1 bacterium
GCGATTTTGTAATCGATCCTCGTCCTCCCGGCAAAGAAACACCCAAAGCTGCCCAGCGCGGCGGCGCAGATGCGGCGGCCTTCGACGAACGTGCCGTTTGTCGACCCGAGGTCCACCAGCGTCGTCGATCCGCCGTATCTCGTTACCTGGCAGTGCCGGCGGGAGACGAACGGGTCTTCGACCTGTATGTCGCAGGAAGCGAGGCTGCCTATGGTGATCTCCTCGGCCGACGAGTTCCTGCGCAGCGGCTTTGTGTCAGCCGCGTGAACGGTGAATTCGATTTCCTCGGTCGTGACGACGAGCTTCTTTTCGTCGCAGGAGACGAGCCGCGTGACCGACGGGGCGCAGGCGAGCGTGTTCTCGGAAGCGCTCGCTTTGGATCCCGACACCGAGAGCGTCCAGGGGCCGACTGTAAGTGTGTCGCCCGGGGAGAGCGGGGCCTCGGCCGCCATCTGCCCGTTCACGAGTGTGCCGTTTTTTGAGAGGTCGCGCATTCGGAGCGATTCGCCTTTTAGCTCTATGGCGCAGTGGCGTCTCGATATCTCCGGGTCGAGAAGGACTATAGAGTTCTCTGCGGATCTGCCTATGGTCAGGCCCTCTTCGCCGATCTTTCTGCATATGAGCGGCTTTGAGTTTCTCTGGAGGAGGAGCTCGAACATGAGGTCAATCTATGCACCTGCATTGCGCTCAGTCAATCGCTAACAGGACATGTGAAGCATTTTTGTGCATCGCTGCATCGAATTCGAACAGGGCGTTTTCATTTGTGCGGTGCAAGCCGCTTCAGGTGTGAAAGATTGCGGCACGAATAATGCGTTGGCTTATCCGTCATGCGCTTACCGCTCGCCGCGATCATCGCATCTTTGTTTCTGCTGCCGAACAACCTGTTCGCGGATGTTCGGATAGACGAACATCATCTCTCCAGGATATTTCATGAGATGAACCATCATCCTATACCGGATCCTCTCTCGGATATTGCGCCGCTTATCCCGCGCCCGAGGCGCCTCTTCCGGATGCCCGCCGACGGGCGGATAAGCTCCCCGTTCGGATGGCGGAGAGATCCGTTTCTAGGCGTCAAACGTTTTCACTCCGGAATGGACATAGCGAATTTCAAGAGCCCGTGCGTCGTCGCCGCAGCCGGGGGGAGGGTCGTGAAGGCGGGGAGGGCGGCCGGCTGCGGGCTGATGGTCGTTTTAAACCACGGCGGGGAAACGCAGACCCGCTATTGTCATCTCAGGAAGCTCTTCGTCTCCCGCGGCGAAGAGGTGGAGGCTGGGTGCGCGATAGGCCGGATGGGCGCGACCGGCCGTTCAACCGGTACGCACCTGCACTTCGAGATACTAGAGGGGGGTGTTGCCGTGGATCCTGCCCCACGCCTATGGCTTGCTTTTGCACCTGAATAAAGCTAGGCAGTCGTTTCTCTCGATTTTCGAAAGGAAACGCAAATGACAAAGGAAAGCAGGCTTTCTGAAGAGGCTCTGGCGTATCACAGCGAGGGGCGCCCGGGCAAGATAGAGCTCGGGATCACCAAGCCCTGCGATACCCAGCGCGATCTCTCGCTCGCCTACACCCCCGGGGTCGCTGAGCCCTGCCGGAGGATAGAGCGCGATCCGTCCGCCGCGTTCGACTACACCGCGCGAGGAAATCTGGTGGCTGTAATAACGAATGGTACCGCGGTGCTGGGGCTTGGCGACATCGGTCCGCTCGCTGGCAAGCCGGTAATGGAGGGGAAGGGGGTTCTCTTCAAGCGCTTCGCCGATGTGGACGTGTTCGACCTCGAGATAGAGGAGAAGGATCCCGAGAGATTCGTGGACATAGTCAGGTCGCTCGAGCCGACCTTCGGCGGGATCAACCTGGAGGACATAAAGGCCCCCGAGTGCTTCGACATAGAGGAGAAACTCGTAAGGGACATGGATATACCGGTCTTCCACGACGACCAGCACGGCACGGCGATAATAACGGCCGCGGGCCTGATAAACGCGCTCGAGCTCGCCGGAAAGAAGGCCGGCGAGGTGAAGGTGGTCTTCTCGGGCGCGGGCGCTGCGGGGGTTGCGTGCGCGAAGATGGCGGAGGCGGTGGGGGTGCGCCGCGAAAATATATGGATGTTCGACCGCGAGGGGCTCGTCACCTTCGACCGAGCCTCCCGCGAGCCTCGGCGCGGTCAGTTCGCCAGGGATTCGGAGCCTATGAAGCTCGCCGACGGCATGAGGGGCGCCGATGTATTCGTAGGCCTGTCCGTGGGGAAGACTGTCACAGGCGAAATGGTGAAGGCGATGGCGGACAGGCCTGTAATATTCGCGATGGCGAACCCCGATCCGGAGATCATGCCCGAGGAGGCGCGCAGCGCACGGCCCGACGCGATAATAGCGACCGGACGATCGGACTACCCGAACCAGGTGAATAACGTCCTGGGCTTCCCGTTCATCTTCCGCGGCGCTCTGGATTCCTGTGCCCGGCGCATAAACGAGGAGATGAAGAGGGCGGCTGCCGAGGCGCTGGCCTCCCTCGCAAGGGAGCCGGTTCCGCCGGAGGTCTGCAGGGCTTACGGCGTCTCCGCGCTGGAGTTCGGGCCTGAATACATAATACCGAAGCCTCTCGATCCCAGGGTGCTCCTCTGGGAGGCGCCTGCGGTCGCGGAGGCGGCCGCCGCATCAGGCGTCGCGCGCAGGCCGGTGGGGGATCCAAAGGCCTACAGGGCCGCGCTCTCTTCGAGGATGAAGCGGGTGTGACAGGCTTTGAAGGTCAGGTGCACTTCACCGTCATGTGGATGTCCATCGCGGGGGCGGAATGGGTGATCTCGCCCACCGAAACGTAGTCTACCCCGGTGGGGGCGTAGGAGAGCAGGTTGTCGAGCGTGATGTTGCCGGAGACGTCGACCTTCGTCCTCCCCTTTATCGTCTTGACCGCCTCGTGGACCATGTGGACCGGCATGTTGTCGAGCATGATTATGTCGACGCCGGCCGAGAGGGCCGCCTTGGCCTCCTCGATCGTCCGCACCTCAACCTCGACTCCCTGCTTGACCTCCAGCGCGTAGAGAATGTGCGTCTCGAGCGTGTAGATCGAGCGCTTCTCCCTTTCGCGATAACCGGCATCCATGCCGATCCTGTCGATCAGCTCATCGGTCGCATGGCTGAATATCAGGAGATAGAAAGCCTCGTTCAGATGGCCGTTATAGTCGATCCAGTCCGCCTGGATGCGTTCACGGAACGCTGGTTGGATAGGGTCGCGCATCGTCACTCCGTCTCTGTCCGCCCGCCAGCATGGCATCGAGCCGTCCGGCCATGTGATCGGCCAGTCTGAGCGCGAGCGCAACCAGATTGAGGGTCGGGTGCGCGGCTCCGCCTATGGGAAAGACGGAGCTTCCGGCGATATAGAGATTGTCGACATCATGCACGCGGCAATCGGTATCGACGACACCGAACCCCGGATCCGGATCCATGCGGGTCGTTCCGATATGGTGCGAACTGTTGCCATGAGTTGGAAAGGGCTCGCTGTCATCGGCGACCCAGTCCTCGAGTTGTGCGCGGCCGAGCCCGAGACGGCCGATTTCGAGTGCGAGCCTGCGGGCGAAGGTCCG
>DAONII010000184.1:0-3541 GCA_035405085.1 bacterium
CCGGCTCCCCCAGGTTGCATTTGATGACACGATGGCCGGACCGCTCCACCTCGGCGATGTACGGCCCCACCTTGAATGCGTTCTCGGTGTCGATCAGCCCGACTCGATCTGCATACAGTGTCATCTCTGCCTCCGGTGGGTTTTGAAGGGTTTTAATGTGCCCCAGAAGGGCTCCTGTGGAAACGAAGACTAGTCAATGGCAGGTGCAGAGTCAACCGGAAAGGGGTTCAAAAGGGTGGTCGAAATCTGAAATTTGTGCCATCATGCCGCTCGAATGGCACGTTCCGGGAAAAGGCTGCTGATCGTCGATGACGAGCCGACCTTCGTCGAGGTGCTGAAGGCGCATCTGGAATTCAGGGGCTACGAGGTGGACGGCGCGTCGAGCGGCGAGGAGGCACTTACGAAGCTGGCCTACGAGCGCTTCGACGTCGTTCTGCTCGACATAATGATGCCCAACGTCGACGGCTACCGGTTCATGCAGCAGCTGCGATCCGACCCGCGCAACCGGCTGCTTCCGGTCATAGTCACCACCGCTGTGCCGAAGTTTCGCGGCGAGAAGAGGATGGAGGGCTTCGGCGTGGCAGGCTATCTTGAAAAGCCCTTCGAGCACGAGGAGCTGATCGCGCTTATCGAGAAGAGCCAGTCGCAGGGCGAGAGGCCTAAGATCCCCGAACCCCCAAGGAAGCTCTGAATCCTTCTATCTAATCCCGTGTTCGGCGGGGGCGGCACTCAGAAATACCAGGCGTATTCCACCGCGGCGCCGGGGATCGTCTGGGTTCTGCCGGAATCCGGGTCCACCGCGTCGAAGCGGAACTCACCCTTCACCTTGGAGCTGTCGGTCATCTGGTAGCCGAAGCCCAGGCTCGCCTCGTGGATGTTCTGCTTCGCCCCGGTGAGGTTCTGAACTCCGTTTCCTACGCCGAACTGCCTTGCGAAGACGTATTTAATCACGCCGTACCACGACGGGGTGATGTCCCACCTTAGGTTCATGAGCCCGGAGGCGTAGTCGGTGTCCTCTGCCGGAAGCAGGGATCCATCCACCGCGTTGTTTCTCTGGTAGCATGCCTCCAGGCCGAGTTTGAGCCTCTCGGTGAGCCAGTAGACGTATGTCACATCCGCGCCGTATGTGAATGGCCGGTTGCCCCCCGACTCCGGGCCGAACCACGGCGTGAACACGAGCTGGTTGGGCCTTGCCTCCGGCCCCCACGTCCATTCGAGCGTCACGAGAAAACTCGGGAGGGTGCCGCGCAAAAACGAGCTGTCGTTTATGTTTCCGTTGCTGACCACGAAGAACGCCGACATCGTGTTCGTAAGATCCGCGGAGAGCTGCACCCCCGTCATGCCGGGAGGATAGAGGCTGCCGCGCCACATTATGCTCCAGGAAACCGTGTCGTTGTGATAGGCCCTAAAAGGCTCGTATCCGGCCTGTCCCCCGAACCTGCCCAGGAGAAGCTCAACGTTGTAGTCGTGAGAGAGCTTTACCGCCGCGTAAGCGTGGTTCAGCGCCATCGGCCCCACGTACGATCCCGAGGCGGTGCGCCCGAAGCTTATGTCGGCGCGAAGCCTCGCCACGTCGCTTATCCTCTTCATTATGTCTATCTCAAGCTTGGGGACGTATACGCCGAAGATATCCTGGCCAGGAGGCGGCTGCGGGATGTATTCGCCGAGGACGCCGGCATAAGAGCCGTCGTCGGCGACCTCGGTAATCGGGTCCCGGCTGAAGCTCTGAAATCCCACCACGCTGTCGAAAAATATCTGGGCCTCGAACCCACCGGAGACGTATCGGCTTCTGCCGGGTGCCGTTATCTCTGCTCCGTTGCGGTCGGTCTGTTCGCCTTGCGCCGCCTCTGCGGAAAAGCAATATGCGGTCGCGCCGATAATGGCGGCGGCCAGAAGGATTTTTGCAGTTCGAAGCATTCTGCGTTTCCGTTTTCTAGATGTTCTTCACGAGTATCACGCGCCACCTGGCGTTGTGAAAATCGATGGTGTCCCATATACAGAGGCGCTCCACGAAATCGACCTTGCCTGCGCCTTTCCTCCTGAACGTGCCGCGGCCCGATTCCTCCGTCGATATCTTCCTGCCCAGAGCGACGAGTTCCTTCATGTGCCTGTAGTAAGGGTCCTTGAAGATGTTCCGCCCCGTCTGGTTTGGGTCCGGGCTGTACAGAATTATGCCGTTTGTCTGTGCGACCCATCCTGCGTAGACCGGAAGCGAGAGGGCCCTTTTTATGAGGGGCTTTATGAAGAGTTTTGGGTCGATGAGCGTCGATACCGAACCCATGAAGACCCCGTCATCTGAGAATACCGGCCATTCGAAGGCGACCGCCGCTATCCTTTCGGCGGTCATGAATATCTGGCTCAGGGAGGGTTCCTTGGTCTTGATGAGCTGGGCGTTGACCGGGTGCCTGTGCACGTCGGTACCCTCCAGGGTTCTGAACGCCTTCGGCTCCACCGTCGCGATCACCCCTTCGTCGTCTATCGCTGCGCAGTCGATCAAAGCCGATCTGTGTTTCGAGCAGAGATTCTTAAGGACATCGCGCGCCTCATCGCCCGTGAGGCCTGTTTTTCCTAGTTCGCCTGCGGCGGCTTCGAGGTCGCCGCTGAGCGTTTCAATTCCCTTCGTTATTCCCTCCATCATACGCTGCAGAGCCGTCTCGTCGGAGCCCGGCTTCCACGACGCGGGTCCCTTTGAGCAGCCGCAGAGATGCGAAAGGCAAAGGGCAGCCAGCATAAATGAGGCCAGCTTGAATCGAGCGGAAAGGCGTGGTCTGTTTTTGATCATGGTGGACACCCCGTTTACTTTTCGCTGTGCTGCATCACGTGCATGCCCACGAGCCTCGCTACCATTATTGCGAGATATATCGAACCGCCTATTCCCTCAAGCGATGCCAGCATCTTGGCGACCGGGTGAACCGGCACCGCGTCGCCGTAGCCGGTGGTGGTCAGCGTCGAGAAGCTGAAGTATAGGAAATCGGTCAGCCTCCCAAGCATCGGACCTCCGTGCGAGGGGATGTGGATCGACCCCGGCAGCATGAGGTCGAATCCCGCGTATGTGAATGCGAAGAGCATGCCTATCAGAAGGTAGAGGACGATGCTCCCGGCGATGAGGTTGGCGGTGACGCGGTCGGTTACGAAGACGCTTTTCCCTATCGCCAATATCGCCACGATGAAGAATATCGAATAGGAGGCGCAAGAAACCACCAGCAGCTCCCTCTCAATCTGCCAGGATGTACCGGGGAAGACCGCCGGCGCGAGGCCGGCGAGCGCTATGAGGCCGAAGGCCAAAGCGGCCGCCCTGGGATGCGCCCGGTCCCATATAGCGCCCACCACAGAACCCAAGACGCCGAAGAGCCCGAGTATGAACAGGATTATTATGAGGATGTGGTCCCGCATGACGGCAGTGAGGAACAGCAGAAATATCTGCGCGGCCAGGATTCTCAGGTAATGGGGGCGTAGGGCTCTTGCTTTCATGCCGGAACAATAGCCTAAATTGGGCGTGGACTCGAACTTTTTTTGTGTTAATTTGCACGCAGCTGATTCG
>DAONII010000185.1:0-3486 GCA_035405085.1 bacterium
ATCGGCAGTGCTTCTATTTCTCCTGAATCCACGGCAATGCGAAGCCAATCGCCCGTGGGTTCGTCGATCTTCTTGCTGAAAAAGCCGGTCCGTATCGCCTGTGAATTGACTGCGCCGGAGAGGATTCCGGGGAACAGCCACGCATAGCCGGTGTATTCATCGGCCTTCTTTCCCGTTCCCCCCTCTGAGCCTATCTGGCGTGGTGTCAGATCTCCCACGAGAAGGTCATCAATCCTGTCGCCGTCGAAGTCGTCGACCGCTATTGCGGCCAGTTGCGCGAATTTCCTCGGGACATTGAAAATTCTTATGTCCTGCTGTTCGCTTGAAATCGCGCAGCCCACCTTGGCCGGTATCCCCTTATACGCCCTGACTTCAGATGCGAACATCGCGAGGGCGTTGTCCGGATCCGCGGCATCGCTTGTGCGGAACAGCACGGTCTGACCCGGCTCGTTTCTGAACGCGTCGTTTCCAAACGGGTGTTCCGTTATACGCCCGCGGAAGCTGAGGATTATGTCGTCGCAGCCGTCGTTGTCCTTCCAGACGTCGGCGACCGCCACCTGATACGGGGCGAAGCCGTCCGGCACATCCACCCGATAGGCTTCGGGCAGCACCAGCGGTAGTTTCACCGGGGGGGCAATTCCACCCATCGGCGGCGGCGTAGCCTGAGGGTTCAGCTTCATGCGAAGCTGTGGGCCGCCTATGGGATCTAGCTTGTAGACATAGAAGTTGCCGTCGTCGGCCGCCTCACCGGACGGGACGACCAGAGTGTGACGCTTAGCGCCTCCGGCTTTGTCTGTCATCTTTGCAGCATAAAACATGCCCGGGCCAACAAGGCCCACCCGAAACGGGTCGAAGGCGAAGTTCGGGTTTCCGGTATCCTGCAGGTGTCCCGAAGAAGCTGCAACTATCGGCTTTCCGGTAAAGGCATCCACGGAGCGCGCCCAGAACGGGACGTACGAGACCACCGAGTGCGGCATCTGATTAGGCGATATTCCGCTGAACGAACCGTCAGCGTTGACGATTCCTATTACGTCGCGCCACCTCAGGGGGTTGCCATTGCTGTCCCTGAGCACTATCCCCAGCGCTATCACGTAGTCGTCCAGGCTCATCAGCGTCCCCTGGTTCACGACCGCGAAGCCGTCCTTCCTGTGCGGCTCTGAGGAGCTGTAGTCCATGGCCACCACAGCCACCGGCCCGAAGTTCGCGCTGTAGCGTGCAGCTCGCCGCGTGACTTCGTCGGCCAGCGGTACGTAAGAGCCGTCGGGGTTTTGCCTGTGCGTGTAACCGCTGCCGTCCTTGGGTGCCTGATGTAGCGCTGTGTATCCGGCGAATTTAACCCCCTGCCCCGGGACGGATAGAAAGAATCCCACCGGCGAGTAGAATGGCAGACCGAATTCGCTTGCGTCGGGCGCCGGTCGGTTCGGCCACAGGATCTTCCAGTACTCCTTCATGCCGATGTCGGCGACCCATTTCAGGTTCTGTATCTTGTTTCCCAAAACCATGCCGGTGGCGACCTGTGCCGTTATTCCGAGGTCGAACGGGTCGTAGACCGTGGTCACATGAAGGCCACCGATCCCGCGGATCTCGTCGAGTCCGTAGGATATCGTCTGCTTGTAGCCCTGCGCATCCGGGTACTTTAGCATCCACCATGGCTTGAACGGGTCGTCGTTTCTTCCCGTCTCCGAGTCCACCAGAGCGGGATAAGTCATGGGGCTGTACGGGGACTGATCCTCACTTGCATCTCCTACAACTCCATCCAGCAGCGGATCACCGATGAGCGCAAGCATCGGGTCGCTTGAGGTCGTGTTCCTGATTCGGGCTATTTCCAGTCGCCTGTCCACATAGTTCTGTTCAGCTTCTACGTTGTTTATGGGCCAGAGCCGGCAGTCGGCGAATACCTGAGGGGAGACCGGATCCTTAACGAAGGTGTTCCCGGGGCATACCCCGTGAAGGGGAGCCATCTGCGGTTTGCCGACGCGACCGGGCAGCCCCAATACCATCTTTGTGCCCGAGTCGTTTTCCGTTATCGAAAATTGTTTGGAAATCCATCCCGGGGTCGCCATCAACGCATCCACCTTGTACTTCTTGCCGTCGATCTCGACGCTCGAAGAGGAAAAGTTCGTTCCGGGGATGGTTGGATGGTTGAAGAACCTGAGGTGCGTCGCCTCCGATTTGATGCCACCCGTTGTTAGCGTCCCATCGTATTTGGCCCCCACCGGTATCGGCGGGGAGAATGTCTGGGCAACGGCTGTGGCGCAGAAAAAGGAAACAGCGACGAAGGCCATAAAAGTGAAAACGAAAAGATCTCTCTTCATGCGGTCCTCCTTGACTTTGGACTCATACCCCTGCCCTTTTCCTGCAAGTAAAGTGCCACATGTGCCCAAGCGATTAAGCTATAAATATTTGCTTTTATTGAATTTTTTTGCGTTACCCGATGTCTGTAAGCCCTCTCATTGTGATAATGCCCGATAGAGCGTCAATAAAATGTCACTTCGACTACTCTGGCGCCCGGTCCAGTTCAAAGGCCTCATGCAGGACCCTGACGGCGAGCTCAGCGTACTTCACGTCGATGACGATTGACACCTTTATTTCCGAGGTTCCGATCATCTGGATTGCTATCCCCTCCCTTGCGAGAGCATCGAACATCCGGTGCGCTACGCCGGCGTGGCTTCGCATCCCGAGGCCGACTACCGAGATCTTCGCGATGTCTCCGGCGGCCTCGACCTTCCCGGCCTCGACCTCGCGCGCGGCGGTTTCCGCCAGTGTCATCGCGCGGCGCAGGTCCTCCTTCGGTACCGTGAAGGTCAGGTCGGTGAAGCCGTCGGCCGCGACGTTCTGAACGATTAGGTCGACGTCTATGCCGGCCTTAGCTATCGGCTTGAATATAGTCGCGGTGACGCCGATTTTGTCCGGGACGCGGCGGATGGCGACCTTCGCCTCCCCCGTGTTGCAGGTTATTCCGGAGACGACGGTTCCTTCCATGGCATCCTCCTCCGAGACTACGCAGGTGCCGGGGCCTTCGGCGAACGAGGACCTGACAACGAGCGGGACCCTGAACTTGGCGGCGAGCTCAACCGCGCGCGCGTGCATGACCTTCGCGCCGGCGTCGGCGAGCTCCATCATCTCCTCGTAGGAGATCACGGGCAGCATTCGGGCCTTGCGGCAGATGCGCGGGTCGGCCGTGGCCACCCCCTCGACGTCGGTGTATATCTCGCAGACGTTTGCCTCGAGGGCCGCCGCCAGGGCGACCGCAGAGGTGTCGGAGCCGCCGCGGCCGATGGTCGTTATCTCTCCCCTTTCGTCTGCGCCCTGAAAGCCGGCGACCACTGCCACGCAGCCCGAGGCGAGCGCCTCCTTTACGCGCCTCGAGTCGATCTTCACGATGCGCGCCCGGCCGTGGTTCGAGTCGGTGGCGAATCCGGCCTGTGCGCCGGTGAAGACCTTCGTCGGAACTCCCATCGAGTCCAGCGCCAAAGCCAAAAGCGC
>DAONII010000186.1:0-3479 GCA_035405085.1 bacterium
GGAGGACGCGATTCTCTTAAGTGTGCGAAACAATGCGCCGATAAGGCCTGGCACGCGCCGAACGGTCCATACGACTCCGGCTGCGAAGCGGCGAATGAGCCAGACTGTCCCGGTTTTTAGCCCCCGGAGGATGTCCCCGATGGAGAGGCGGGTGGCCAGCGTGAAGAAGAGAAAAAAGCCGGCGAATGATACTATGTAGGCTCCGGCGGTATTCAGGTAGCGGGAGAGGCCGCTGCCCAGAAGCCCGCCTATTATGCCTCCCCCGGCGATCTCATGGCCGCGAATGGAAACGGTCTCGAGGCGGAGGTGGATCAGAGCGGCCGCGAAGGCTATCAGGCCCGTGTAGCAGGCTATCTCCCTCATGCGGAGGCGGACGGGCTTTCCCGCGTATTGAAGAACGCTCATGAGGATGAAGACGACCGAGGCCAGATATGCCGATATTCCGAAGACTATGAAGAGGATGTCGGCGAGGTAGGCCCCGACGAGCCCCCCCCAGTTTTTCACGTAGGGAACGCTCGACACCGAGTTGAGCGCGGGGTCCGTCGGGCTGTATGAGACCAGGCAGATGCCGAAGAATATCCCAGCTGCCAGAAAGAGCGTGGCAAATATGTCCTTCTTGAAGTCTATTCCTGAATTTCTGGATGTGGAAGGTGGCATTGGTGTCGTAGCGGGTGGCGCCGCAAAAAAGCAAAAAAGACAAATTTTTCCGGATTATACGCCGCCTGCAACCCACTGTCAAATACGTGTTTCCGGTTAACCGGAGATTAGCGAGGCGAACTTCTCGGCGAGCTCGGGGTCGAACTGGCCGCCTGCTCCGCAGCGTATCTGCTCGAGTGCGTTGTCGAGCTGGAGCGGCTCGGTTCGCCATGGTTGAGGCGTGATCATGGTGTCCCACGCTTCCGCTATCGCGAGTATGCGCGCGGAGAGGGGGATGGCGTCGCCGGATATCCCCTCCGGATACCCTGAGCCGTCGATCCGTTCGTGATGGTGCAAAACGGCCGAGAGCTCGGAAGCCAAGAAGGGCGCGCTGCCCAGGATCTGCACGGCAAAGAGCGGGTGCTGTTTCATGAGCTCCTGCTCTGGAACGGACAGCTTTTCCGGCTTGTTGAGTATCTCGGCGTCGATGGCGAGTTTGCCTGTATCGTGCAGGAGCCCCGCGCGGTAGATCCTTCGGCTCTCAGTTTCCGTGAGGCCCAGCGACTCGGCGAGCCTCTGGGCGAAGAAAGCGACTCTCTCCGAATGCGGCATCAGAGATCTCTTCACCGATGGAAATTCCCCCAGCGCTTTCATCACAGACTGGAAATACGTTCGTTCCGTTTCCGCGGTGAGTCTGGATATCCTATCGTTCATCTGCTCGATTATCTGTCGGTTTTCCCTGATCTCCTTTCTGCGGGCGGCCACCTCGCCGGATGTGCAGATCGCGTTCTCGGAGCCGCGCTTAGCCTCGATTAGGGCGCCGAGCGCCGTGCGGATGAGCTCCTCCTTCGTCTTGACCTGTTGAGAGAGCGCGCCTATCCCGCAGGATGTGGAGAGCCCTACCTCTCCGTTAGGGCCGGGAACGGCGATTCCCGCGAGTGCCGACTGAATCCTTCCGGCGACGACGGTTGCAGCCGTTTCGTCCGACTCGGGAAGCACCACCGCGAACTCGTTGTCTCCGTAGCGCGCCGGGATATCCACCTCCCGGACCGCCTCGCGAATCAGGTCGGCAGCGCGCGATAGTATACGATCACCTTCGTGGTGGCCGCAGGACTCGTTTATCGCGGTGAAGTTCTTTATCGCGACTATGACAAGCCCCATGGGGCGCTTGTATCTGTTTGCCTTCTTTACCTCGGTGCCCAGGAGCTCGTCGAAATGCCTGTGGTTGAAAAGGCGCGTCAGCTCGTCGCGGATCGAGAGCTCCTTTAGGTGCCGCGAGGTCTTTGTGAGCTGTTCGGCGAGCATCTGCCTCTCTAGCAGGTGGTGGATTCCCTGAATTAGACCCATTCCGCCAAGGTCGGCGCGGGTTACTATGGAGCGGCGCGAGGAGAGGGCGTAGCTGAAGCGGCGGACTTCGGAGAAATCCCTCACGAGGAGTATGGACGGGACGTCCGGCAATATATCGAGCAGATGATCCAGAGAAGCTTTGGGGAGGGCCTCGGTGTCCGCGATGATGAATTGCGGCTTCGACTCGGCGACGCCCTTTTCATCGGCGACCGTCTTTATTTCGACGCCGGGGTATACGTGGGCGAGCGTATTGCCGATGAGGCCCGGGTCATCCGAGTTGCGGGTTATAAGCGTTATGGAGAGCGAGATGCCGGACGATGGATTTTTCTTCATTTGGATGCGGACTATATATAAAAGGTGTCGAACTTGCAACGACCTTCGGCCGGTGGTAGGGCAGGGGTACGTAAGGCCAGCGAGGCGAGAAAAGCAGGCAAAGCAGGCGAGGTGGAGTATATGAGGAAAATTATTCCGGCGGTGTTTCTGTTTGCGGTTTTTTTGCTTTTTGTGTTTCCGGTCCCAGCATCGGAGGGGGAGGAGAAGCTCATCTCAAAGGCGCTCGAGGGGCAGGAGATGATATTCGCTCGCCGCTACGACGACGCCCTGAAGCTCTTCGATGAGCTCAAACGCGACTACCCGGACTCGCCTGCGGGCTGGTTCGGGAAGATGGCGGTCCTCGAGATGCGCATGTTCGAGCGTGAGGATTTCCATCTCTCCGAGGAGTTCGAGGCCGAGGCGAAAGAGGGGAGCGCGAAGGTTGCGGGTGTGCTTATGCGCTACAGCCCCAGCACGTGGGACCTCTTCCTCGCAGGGTCCCTATTGGGCCTCGACGGCTTCTACAAGGCGAGGAAGGGGCAGTGGTGGGGCGCTTACACGGCAGGGGGTAAGTCGCGCCAGATATTCAGGCGCGTGAAGGGGATGGACCCCTCGTTCGTTGACGCGGATTTCGGCCTGGGGATGTACATATACTGGCGCTCCGTCTTTTCCAGGGAGATATCGTTTCTCAGGATTTTCCCTGACCGGCGTGCCGAGGGGACGTCGATAGTCGAGCGGGTCGCGAATGACGGGCGTTTTGCTAAGGAGCTGGCGCGCGTGAACCTGGGCATCATGCATCTGGAAGACCGGCGCTTCGCCGAAGCCCGGAGGATATTCGCCGGTTACGTTGCGCGCTATCCGGGGAGCGTCATCCTCAGGCAGCTGCTCGGCCGTTCGCTTCTTCAGCTGAAGAAGTACAAGGAGGCGGTCGGGCAGTTTCGCGAGGTCCTTAAGATCGATCCGGAGCTTAAGAAACCGCATTACTTTATCGGCGCCGCGCTTGTTTTGCTCGGTGACCCGAAGGGTTTTGCAGAGGCTGAGGCCGAGCTCCAAAAATTTCTCGAGATGGAGAAGGGCGGAAAGTACTGGCCCTCGTATGCGCGCTACTGGCTCGGGCGTTTGGCTGAGCTCAAGGGGGACAAGGTCTCTGCGAAGGAGCACTACGACGCGGCCACCGCTCTCAA
>DAONII010000187.1:0-674 GCA_035405085.1 bacterium
GAACCGATATTCGTGAACGTGCCCTTCTCGTTATCGTAAACGTAGAGATTGCCCGCCTGTCCTCTGTAACGGGTCGAATCTACTTTGGACCACCCGGAAGTGATCCCTTGGGCGAGGACTATTTCAAACAGGGGCGATGCATCCGAGGCATCGCCGGGTTCTGCGGAATCGAGTTCGTCGGGAAAGCGGGGCTCGCGGCCTAAAATGGTGGACTGAGAACCATAGAGACGAAGCCCACTAATCACCGCCCCGGCGGTGCCCTCTTCCGCGTTCTGCCTAGCTTCGTCTGAAAACTCGAAAAACCTCAGGAGGACCGAAACCGCAAGAAAAGCAACTAGAACCACTACCAGCGCCAGCTCTATGAGAGTGAACCCAGCATTCGTTTTGCGAAATATGCTGTGATCGCTTCGACTACAGGATTCGGCTGCCATTGCTTCATTTTACATAATAAGTAACTTGTTTGTCTATTTACAGTTTCTCACCAGAGAAAATACACCGGGAAAAACAGCCGCCAAATGCCAACAATGAAAAATCGAACGCCCAAAACACACCTTCGTTAAGACAAAACTCATCAGAAAAACAAACCATCTCCGCCTTAATCCCTGCGCGCTGCACCTCAAGCTCGCCGTTTCAGCTTTGAGCTTTTCTTGCTTCTTGCTTCTCAGCTTCTCAGC
>DAONII010000187.1:774-3463 GCA_035405085.1 bacterium
CTCTGAGCTTCTCAGCTTCTTGCTTCTTGCTTCTTGCTTCTTGCTTCTTGCCTCTCGCTTCTCGCTTCTCAGCTTCTCAGCCTCTGAGCTTCTCAGCTTCTTGCTTCTTGCTTCTTGCTTCTTGCTTCTTGCCTCTTGCTTCTTGCTTCTCGCCTCTCGCTTCTCAGCCTCTCAGCTTCTCACTTCTCAGCCCCTGGGCTAACAGCCCAACCTTATGCATTACGATCTATATATATCTTATATCTTGCTCGACTTTACGGATGTCGGGTTCGGGAGACGTTGGCCGGTTTATGATGCCCCGCCGGCGCCCTTGCGGCGAGCTAACATCCGCCCAATGCCGAGCTTCTTTCCGGATGAGGGCTGTCAACTGGATGGGATCGCTGAACTCAAAGCCGGGTGCCGCAAGGAGCGGCCGCGGGGCGTCATTGGGCCGCAGTCTAACGAACACGACATCCGCAAAGCCGAAAAATCCGTCAGACGGAGCAAGCTTTCTCTCGGTATTTCAACTCATTGGGATTGTGGAACCCTTGCTCCGTCTGACCGACACCGAGCCTCTTAACTTCTTTGCCTCTCGCCTTGCTGGCCTTTCTCGCCTTTGCCCCCGCGACGATTTCATTGTCTTTTCCCCCGGGATTTCATAGGGATATCGCGTGAGGCCGCCTAAAAAAACCGCCGGGATCGTACTCCTTGCATTCGCCCTGTCCCTGATCCCCCCTGCAGCTTGGGCGGTGAAGCCCCCTACCGTCGCCGAGCGAAGGGCCGCCTCGGCCAAGTGCGCCGACGAAGCGGCCCCCGGCAAGACACCCTCCGGCGACCCGGTGGTGAAGATCACTCCGCCGCCGACCGAAATCGCGAGGAGGATAGTCTACTTCCCGCTCGACCTGCCCGCGTGGATCTTGAGGATCGCGACGCTGCCGGTGGGGATGCTCTTCGAGTTCATCGAGAAGAAACAGGTGATAGAGCGTGTCGCCGACGCCCTCTCGAACGAGAAGAAGACCATATGGGCCTACCCGATAATAGAGGGAGGCGCGGGCTCCGGCTTCGGCGGCGGCGCGGGGTTCAACGCGGTGGACCTCTTCGGCAGGGGAGTCAACCTCAAGCTCACCTACAGAAACCACATAAACTTGAGCCAATCGGCAAGCGCCGCGGTCGGAAAGCCCGAGATGTGGGAGCTCGCCGACCGGCCGGTCTCGCTGGCCGGAGGCGTGAAGTGGTCTCGTCCTACAAACGACAGCTACTTCGGCATAGGGCCTTCCACCACCCAGTCGATGCGCTCCTACTACATGGCCAACAACACGTCGATCGGCGCGGGCGCGGCCTGGGAATTCTACCAGGGGCTCACCGCAAACGCCGGGATCGCCTACGACGTGGGAACGAGCGGAGGAAACACATACGGTTCGGGGCCGGCCGTGAACGCGGCATTCCCGGCGGCAGATATCCCCGGCTTCGGCAGATGGATACACTACTTCGTGCCCGGCCTCAAACTGCAGTACGACACGCGCGACAACATATCCCTCCCGAGCCGCGGCGGCATCTACACGCTCTCATTCTCCAGGTACCAGGGGCTCGGCTCCGGCGATTTCGACTTCAACCAGTACGAGCTCGACGCGAGGCACTTCTTCCCACTCTGGCGCCCGCGCATGGTGCTCGCGCTGCACGGCGGCATAAAGGCGCAGCAGGAGACCGGCGGCGGAAAGATACCGTTCTACAAGCTCTCCACGCTCGACGTGAATTCGCCGCTGCGCGGCTTCACCTCCGGCCGCTTCCACGACAGAAACCTCATAGTGCTCAACGCCGAGTACCGCTTCCCCATATGGGAAGCGCTCGACGGCGTGCTGTTCTTCGACACCGGGCGGGTCTTCCACAGCTTCGCCGATCTCACGATGAAGGACTTCAAGCTCTCCGGAGGCGGAGGCCTGAGGATGCGCGCGATGGGGCTCATGCTCCTTCGCTTCGACCTCGCCTACGGAGGTGAAGGGATACAGACACTGGTGGGGATATCGAAATCTCTATGAAGAGACTACTACTGCTGACTCTGATGATTGTCTTTATCTCGGGCGATGCACTCGCGTGGGGCGTTCGGTATCCGTGCGCGCGCTGGATAACCGACGACGACCGCCGTCCGATCGAGAGACCCTCATCCGAAGAGGCCTTTTCCGCACCGCGCGCGATACCGCTGGAGAGCGCCCGCTCGGTGCAGATGCTCTTCGAGCTCTCGGCCCGGATGACCGAAATACCTTCGTCGTTCATGCCGGGGAACATAATAGATGCGCAGAACGTGAACGACTTCGACGAGGCCCCGGACTCCACCTGGTTCACGAACCGTATCGGCCGCAGGGAGATGACGGACCGGGAGCTGAAGGCCGGGCCGGGAAAACCCTCGCTTGAATGCGGGGAAAAGCTCGAGGTCCTTGCCCTGGGCAGAACCCTGTCCTTTGCGTGGCTCGCGGCCGAAGACAGGCGGGGCAGAACCTTTCTGATGACCTTCGACAGCCCGAAATTCCCCGAGCGCTCCACCGGCGCCGGCATGATAGTGAGCCGGGTTCTCCACGCGGCCGGATACAACGTGGCGCCGACCGGACTGTTTCGGGTCAATCCGCACAGTTTTTCGCTCTCCGACGGAGCCCTCTTTCGCGACAAGGACGGGAACACGCGACCGGCGGTCGCCAGCGACCTTTCCGCGATTTTC
>DAONII010000188.1:0-3453 GCA_035405085.1 bacterium
TCGCCCTGATGCTCTTCACGCTGGGCTTCGTCAACGGCGCGGTTCTGGCCGACAACCTCATAGTGCTCCTCTTCTTCTGGGAGGGGTTGTCCATAGCGCTCTTCGGAATGATAGCGCTGGGCGAGAAGGGTTCGTTTCACACGGCGGTCAAGGCCTTCGTGATAAACGGCGTCGCCGACCTGTGCATGATGGTCGGCATTGTCCTGGCTGTCTCCGCCGCCGGCACGGCCGTGATTTCGCAGATCCATCTGCCGGTGACGGGAGCGGCAAACGTCGCGGCGTTTTTGCTTCTGCTCACGGGGGGGCTGGCGAAGGCCGGCTGCATGCCCTTCCACAGCTGGATACCGGACGCGTCGCTGGACGCTCCGCTCCCGTTCATGGCTCTCTTCCCCGGCGCCATGGAAAAGCTTTTGGGCATCTACTTCGTCGCCCGCCTGGCGCTCGACATGTTCGCGCTCGACGCGTCGTCCTGGCTCTCGACGCTGATGATGACGATCGGCGCCGCCACCATTCTCCTCGCTGTGCTGATGGCCCTGGTGCAGAAGGACTTCAAGCGTCTGCTGTCGTTCCATGCGATCAGCCAGGTCGGCTACATGATACTCGGCATAGGAACGGCGCTGCCCATAGGCATCGTCGGCGGAATATTCCACATGCTCAACAACGCGATCTACAAGAGCGCGCTGTTTCTGACCGGCGGCGCCGTGGAGCGCCAGGCCGGAACGACCGACCTCTGGAAGCTCGGAGGGCTTGCGAGAAAGATGCCCCTCACGTGGGTCGGCTTCGCCGTGGCGGCTCTGTCGATCTCCGGCGTCCCGCCCTTCAACGGCTTCTTCTCGAAGGAGCTCGTCTACGACGGTGCGCTCGAGAGGCACTGGATCTTTTACGCGGCCGCGCTTGCCGGTTCCTTCTTCACCGCCGCGTCGTTTTTGAAGCTCGGCCACGCCGCGTTTTTGGGCAAGCGCCGCGCCGAACTCGATGCGGTGAGGGAGGCCCCGACCGCTATGGTCTTCCCGATACTCGCGCTCGCGGCGTCTTGCATCCTCTTCGGACTTTGGAATTCCCTTCCGATAGACTCGTGGATAGCGCCGGCGCTGGGGGAGGAAAGGCTCGCCAAAGCGACGTTCGGCGGCTTCCACTTCAACATGCTTTGGGTGGCGACGGCGGCCGTGCTCGCGGGGGCGGTTCTGAACCACCTGTGGGGCTTCCGGAAAACCGGGATGGGCATCAAGGCGGTCGACCACATCCACCACGCACCTGTCGCATCGAAGCTCTATGAAGACGCCGAACGCGGCATGTTCGATCCTTATCGCATGGGGCTTTACGCCACGAACATTCTGGCGCAGGTTGCGTGGGCGATCGACCGTGCGATCGACTCGATATACAACGTCGCGGCGGTGCGCGTCACCGCCGCTTTCTCATCGGCGATAAGCGCCGCTCACAACGGCAGCCACGCGAGATATCTCGCGTGGTCGCTCGCGGGCGCGGCGCTCGTGGCCCTTTACGTGATCGGGAGCGTGTAACTTGCCGTCTCTTCTGATAATCATACCGCTCCTGGCGGTTTTGATCCTCAACCTGCCGCTCGGCCGCATCATGAACCGGGCGTCGTTCTGGGTTACCGTCTTTCTTTGCGCGGCTCAGGCCAGGCTCGCGGTGGACCCAACGCTTCCGTTCTGGCGCGAGCCGCTGCCGCCGCTCTCCGATATCTTCCGCTCCGGGACCGCCGTCGACGACCTCTCCCTGGTAATGTTCCTCGCTGTCGCGCTGGTCACGTTCTCGTCGGTAATGCTGTGCCGCTACTGGTGCGAGGACGAGGAACGACGCTTCAACTTCGTGAGCGTCATATTGCTGACCATGGTGGGGATGAACGGCATAGTGCTCGCGGGGGACCTCTTCACTCTGTACGTATTCATCGAAATCGCCGCGGTCGCTTCCTTCGTGCTCATCGCGTTCGAGCGCGGGCGCGACGAATGCGAGGGCTCCTTCAAGTACATCGTGCTGTCGGCCGTAGCCTCAGCGATGATGCTCGCTTCGATCGGCATCTTCCTGATGTTCACCGGAGGAGTTTCGTTCGCGGAGGCCGGCGAAGCACTCAAGGGAGTGACGACGAACCCGCTGCTGCTTCTCGCCGTCGCGCTGTTCGCGGGGGGGCTCTTCATAAAGAGCGGACTCGTCCCGTTCCACGGCTGGCTGCCCGACGCCTACTCCGCCGCACCTGCGCCCGCCTCGGTCCTTCTGGCAGGTGTCGTAACGAAGGCGGCCGGGGTGTACACGCTGATGCGGCTCACCGTCGAGGTCTTCGGCATAACGCCCGCGCTCCAGTCCGTGCTCGTGGCCGTGGGCCTCGCCTCCATAGTAATCGGCGCACTCGCTGCGATCGGCCAGAGAGACGTGAAGAGGATGCTCGCCTACTCGAGCATAAGCCAGGTCGGCTACATAATTCTGGGGCTGGGGGTGGGCACGCCACTTGGCTTCGCAGGGGCGATCTTCCACCTTTTCAACCACGCGGTCTTCAAGTCGCTGCTCTTCATCAACGCCGCGGCCGTGGAGAGGGAAACCGGCACTCGCGACATGAGGGAAATGGGGGGCATAGCGAAGAGGATGCCGGTGACGGGGCTGACCTCCGTCGTCGCCGTCCTCTCCACCGCAGGCATACCCCCGCTCTCCGGCTTCTGGAGCAAGCTCGTAATAATCGTGGCGGCCTGGAGCGCGGGTCGCCACGGCGCCGCGGCGACCGCCATAATGGCTAGCCTCGTCACCCTCGCCTACTTCCTGATCATGCAGCGGAAGATGTTCTTCGGGCTTCTCGACAGGAAATACGAGGGGATTTCAGAGGCCGGCGGCTTCGCGGTCGTCCCATCGATTCTGCTAGCCCTGGTAACCGTCTGCCTCGGCTTCGCGGCGCCGTGGCTTTTCGAGACGTTCCTGCTTCCGGTGAGGAGCATACTATGACGTTTGAAGCCGGCATACTGCTCGCGCTCCTGGTCGCCTCGGCCCTTTGGGCGGTCATGACCTACAGCCTGGTCATGTCGGCGATCGGGCTGGGGATCGCCAGCGCAATGCTCGCGATACTCATGTACGAGCTAGGCGCCCCGATGGCGGCGGTGATCGAACTGTCCGTCTGCGCCGGGCTCATAACGGTCGTGTTCATAAGCGCGATCAGCCTCACGCCGCGCATGCAGGATAGGGAGGAGCGCGCAGACGCCAAAAGGCGTCTCGCCCGGTTCTTCCCCCTTCCTTTGATACTTGCAGCCGCAGCTTGGGTCATGTTCGCTTACGGAGACGCAGTCGAACTGCCGATCGCCCTGCCCCAGGCGGAGCAGGGAGGAGTACGCGAAGCGCTCTGGGAGGCCCGCTCCTTCGACGTGATCGGGCAGATAGTGATAATCCTGGCGGGTGCATTCGCCGTGGTGATCCTATTCAAGAACCTCAGGAAGCCGGGGGGCGAAAGACGAT
>DAONII010000189.1:0-2127 GCA_035405085.1 bacterium
TTCGAGCGACGTTTTCCGCGGTGAGCCCCATGCTTATGTATGCGTCCGGCATCCCGTCCGCCATGAGCTTCTCGTTCAAACTGGGATTGAAACCGCCCATCGGGACGTGGCCCATGGATTCGAGCCCCCCAGCCACGAAGAGCTCGCCGTCGCCGCACCAGACCGCGCGCGTCGCCTGGGCTATCGCCTCCATCGAGGAGGCGCAGAACCGGTTGACGGTGACGGCGGCTACGGAGAGCGGCAGGCCGGCCAAAAACGAGACGTTGCGCGCCACGTTCAGTCCCTGCTCCCCCTCCGGCATCGCACACCCCAGGATCACGTCCTCGATCGCCTGGGCATCTATTCCGGGGGAACGGGATAACGCAGCCCGAAGGACCTGCGCGGATACATCGTCTATGCGCAGACGCGCCAGAGCGCCCTTCATCGCCCGCGTCATCGGCGAGCGCGCGCACGAAATGATAACGGCATCCTGCATGGATCCCCCGATCCTTCGCTGACGGCCGGCCACAAACCGGGCAACCCGGGCCGTTCAGCCTGACTAGTCGCGAGTTACTAATCACGAATCACGAATCGCGAGTTACGAGTTACGGAAGGGGAGTATGCCGCAGTCTTCACCGGACTGCAACGGCGGGGAAAAAATCAGAGGGACGACAGGACGCCCTCGGCGAGCTGGCGTTCCTTGGAGAACGAGGGGAACATCCTTGATATCCTGACCAGGGCTTCGCAAACCGCTTGGCTTTCGTGCATGCCGTGGCGCGAAACGAAGCGCGAAATCGAGCGCGCCGCAGCCTTTCTCACCCGCCAAACGTCGTCGGACAGCATCTCGAGCAGGGCGCGCTCAGAATGACCGCTGTTCCACAGCACGAGCGCATCAGCTGCCATCTCCCTCGTAGCCGAATCGGGATCCGCCACCGCAGCGCGGGCGACCGCGAGGTTCGCCCTCTCTTCAGGAGAAAACCTCAGCGCCTTGATCGCTGCCTGCCTTATTGCCGGCTTCGATTCCCTTCGCGGATTGACGTAGCGGGAAAGCTGTGAGAAGGCGCGGTCTTTAACATCCGAATTGAAATCGATAAGGTACCGGCCCAGAGAGTGGACCGCTTCGAAGCGAACGGACGGCTCGGCGTCCCCGGCCGCCTCTGTGATGAGCGGCAGTGCCTTCTCTTCCGCAAGGAAACCGAGAGAAGCTGCCAGAGCGGCCCTCAGCCCCCCGGGGATGTGCCTGCCCAGCGAAATGAGATCCATCATAACCGGAGCCGCATCCTTCACACCCATGAGGCCTAAGGCGCGCGCCGCCTTCTCGCGAACGCGGCTCGAACGGTCGCCTACGAGCGCCGCTATGAGAGGCCGATGCGCTCGCTCGTCGGAAAGCTTCCACAGCGACCACGCCGCCTCCTGACGCACAACGGGATCGGCGTCGCTCCTCAACGCTACCATCAGGGGCACAACCGCCTCCGGGACCTTATGCCCCTCGACGAACGCTATATCGCCAAGGGCACGCGCCGCGAGGATTCGCCCAGCTCGGTTGCCGTCCCTCAGGTTTACAAGCGCTTTGCCGATGCGGTCCCGAACGCTTCCGGAAGGCTTAGCCCGAACGACCGGGAGCACGCGGACCCGCACCGTAGGCTCGTCCCCGGCAGAGCGGGAATCGCCGCACACGGTCCTGCATGCGTCAAGGCTGCACGACCTTCCATCTATTAGGCTTTCATATGTTGCCGACATGCGGTTCATTTATCGTTGGGGGAGAATAAAAGTTGCTATATTTGTGAAGTGCGAAAAACAAAAAAACCCCCTCTCAGCCGGTTTTGACGGCAAAAAAGAGGGGGTTTCTCAATGCAACGGAGATGCGCGAGGCCTGTAAGCCGAGTTCTGTCTAGAACGATCATTCATCTGGGACCGACGTCGCCGCCGGCCTCTTGCCCCCCTTTGGAGGGCTCTAGCAACCTACCCCCGTGCAATCGCCCTGACAGGACCAGGGGTCCTGTCATGGACAAACGATGCGGATCACATCCCCGCCCCCGTCGCCGGGGGCGCATGCCCGGTGCTCGGTCTTGCTCCCCATGGGGTTTGCCTTGCCACCGCTGTCGCCAGCGGCGCGGTGGGCTCTTACCCCGCCGTTTCACCCTTACC
>DAONII010000189.1:2227-3438 GCA_035405085.1 bacterium
CCCGCGCTGAGGCAGGGGCGGTCTGTTTTCTGTGGCACTTTCCGTCGCCGTCATCTCCGCAAAAAGACCGGCGCCTGGACGTTATCCAGCATGGAATCCTGTGGAGCTCGGACTTTCCTCCCCGGCTTGAAAATGCCGGGGCGACCGTTCAGCCTCGCGTCAAAATTTCAAGGAACGACTTCGGTTAACCGTGACCAGTGATCAGTAAAACCCAGGGACGATGCCTTTTCAACCCACGATTTACGATTAACGATTTACGATTAACGGCTCAAAGCATCTGGCCGTCTATTGCAAGGTTCGCGAGTTTGTCCGCACGCTTGTTCTTCTCGCGCGGAATGTAGGATATGGAGTACCTTCCGAATTTGCGCAAGAGCTGCACAGCCTCCGCGTGGAGGACCTTCATGCCCTCGTTCTTGACCTTGTACTCGCCCTTGATCTGCCTGACCATGAGCTCCGAGTCGGCGAATATCGAGAGGCTGGTGGCGCCCTTCCCTTCGGCCTCGCGGAGCGCGAGGATAAGCGCCCTGTACTCGGCCTGGTTGTTCGTCATGTCGTCGCCGAGATACATGCAGACCTCGCCGACGACCTTACCGTCAGGATCGGTGAGGGTAGCTCCCGCACCCGCTGGGCCGGGATTTCCGCGCGCCGCACCGTCGCTGTGGATTATGATTTCGCCCATTTTTTCAAGAAGCTAAGATGCTAAAGAAGCTAAGAAGCTGAGAATAATTCCATCAAACATCATATCTCGGTTCCTTAGCCTCTGAGCATCTTTAGCTTCTGAGCTTCTCAACTCTTCATTTGCCCAGAAGGCCGAATGCGGAAAAGAGCTTCTTTTCCTCGTGGTCGGAGAGGTAGGATATGATCTTCTTCGTCTTTGGAGCCAGGTGACCGTTTCTCTTTATCTCGTCCATATCGCGCCCGTGCTCTGAGGCCGCCTCACGGGAGACCTCGCGAGCGAGTTCACGGAGTACCGCGCGCACCTCCTCTACAGACAACCCGGAACCCAGCTTCTCGGACACGGATTCAAAGCGCTCGTTCTCGGAAAGATAGAGCAGCAGCTCTGCCAGGGTCTCCTTGGGCATCGCGGTGATCTTGAGCATTCGCTCCTCCCTTTCGCGCCTCTTCAGGCCGTTTCCTTCGACTCCGCCGGCTGCGGCTCCGCCACGAATATCAGGCGCTGGCAGCTAGGGCACGTCTTGAGCTCCTCACGC
>DAONII010000190.1:0-3436 GCA_035405085.1 bacterium
CGGCGGTCGCCGCGATGTCCAGAATCGCTTCACAGGCCGAGGGGGCGATGCTCTCGCTGCCTAAGCCTGCCTGTCCGGACAACCCGGCGGAGTTCCAGGCCTACGTCCTCTCTGAGGCCGCGGCGTTCGTCGCAGAAAACATGGGTGCAAACGCGATAGTCGCACCTACGCGCTCCGGCCGAACGCCGCTTTACATAAGCCGCGGCCGCCCGCCGGTGCCGATAATCGCCCCAACCGAGAGCTGCCGCGTGGCACGTCGCATGTGCCTCTATTGGGGGGTTAGACCTATGGCCATGCATGCCGCGTCGACCGTGGACGAGACGCTGGAGCAGGCAGGGCGCGCAGCCATAAGGTCCCGCTTAATGCACAAGGGGGATACGATAGTCATCGCAAGCGGGGCCCACGGGCGGAAGGACGACATAACGAGGCTCGTCGAGGTGAGGAGGATCTGAGGCCCGATGGACGGATATGAACGACCGCCTTGCCTTGGATCAGCGTCCGAACTATAACGGGCCACACAGAGGAGGTATTTATTATGAAAACAATGACCGCAATCGTCTCGGCAGTTCTCGTCCTTATGTTCTTTGCGCCGCTTTCCGCCGCCGAGAAGGAGTTCACCGGGACGCAGGCGACGATCCACAGGATGGCGAGCCCGACCCCGGGCAACTTCCAGATGTCCGCCCCCTACCGCGACGGGATACAGCTCTACAAACTGAAGAAGGACGACACCGCCTACTGGACCCCATACGGCGGTAAATTCATATCCGACGGAAAGTACGCTTATCTCTGGTGCGCGGTCATGAAGACCGGCAAGAAGAGCATCTCGCACAGGTGGATAGCCATCACCGACGAGTCCCTTGAGCAGGCGCTCGATCTCGCGAACCACACCGACGGCATCGCGTTCTACCTGCTCACCTACGACGGAGAGCAGATACACTTCAAGGGCTACCCGTATTCGACGCTTCAGGTCATGGCAGCGGGAATACCGACGACGGAGGTCCCGGCAAAAGAGCTGACCCGCTAGCGCCGCGACGATCCGATCCAAGAAACCTCGCTCGACGAAGCCGGGATCAGTAGTCCCACGGCTCGTAGCCTTCGTTCACTTCGAAACAGGCGAATCTGATGAACGGACAGAAGCACCTCTTCCCCCCTTCGTACCAGTAGTTGAGCATCGCGATCTGAACCCCTCTCATACTCCCCCTAGAGCTGTTCGCGACGAGCGCTATCTGAACACCGGTCATGTCGCCGCCCGAGAAGTTCGCTAACTGTGCTATCTGAAGGCCGGACATCTCATCTTCGCTCATGTTGCCGAAGAAGGAGGTCTGAAGTCCCTTCATGGAGCCCTTCACATAATTGATGACGAAGGAGATCTGCGCGCCCCAAAATACCCCTTCGGCGTAATTGCCGAAGCCCGCAACCTGTACACCCCGCCCACCCCCGAAGTTCGCGACCGGCGATATCTGCAGCCCGCTCATACTAGAGGCCAGGTTTGCAATCCCCGCGACCTGGAAGCCAGCGAAGTCGTCCGTCATGTTCAGGAAGAGGGCAGCCTGGAGCCCCTTAGACATCTTCAGGGAATTAGCCAAGCCCGCGATCTGAATCCCTGACGCCTCGCCGCCGGCCAGGTTCACGAACGCCGCCACCTGCAGCCCCTCCATCGCAGCAAACGACCTGTTCACGAGACCTGCGATATGCATTCCGCGCATCTCCCCTGCTTCGCTTTCATTCCAGAGGCCAAGCCCCAAACCATAGAAGGAGAACCTGGTCCTGTTCACCAGGCCGAGCGCGAGCCCGGAGAGACTGCCGGTGCTTGCCTCGGGGTTGACCCCCCCAAGCAGGAACCTGTCGACGCTATCCGTTTCGCAAAAGGAAACCGAAGGCCCCGAGATCTCCGTATCAAAAGACTTTCCAGCCTCAGGGTCACCCAACTCGGACCCCGCCGAAAGGTCCGGCCAATAGTCGGTCTCAGCACAAATCTCTTCAGGCCAAGACTGGAGTTCGGGCCTCATAGCACAGCACACCAGATTTCGTTTATCCGCGGAATCCATTTTTCCCTCCCAGCTCTTCGGTTTGTTTTATGCCGCCGCATTCACTATCGAAGCGTTCTATCGATTTCATCGTCTCCCACGCGCACTCGAACGCGGAGACCGCTATGTCTATCGCCGCCTGCTGGACGACCCCGCCCTCGACGCGGCCGGCCCGCAGGAGGGAAAGGGCATGTCCCACCTCGCCCGCCGAGGCGCTCCGCCGCGTTCCGTCGAATCGCTCGGCGACAACCGGGACCGCATCGACCGCTATCTCGCGGTCCTGGCAGAGGACCTTTATCTCGCCTGAATCAAGTACCAACCTCCACCTGCGCCAGCCCTCCTCCGCAAGCGGAACGTCCATACCGCCTATAGTTATGGGCAGATGCGGCTCCTGAAGGGAGGCCCTGCCGGTAGCCACGCGACATATGACCGGCGCGATATCGTCTATGGTCATCAGGGCACAGGCGAGTATTTTCCCCATCTCTTCGGTCGCATCCTCGCTGTGGTAGACCCTCCCCCTGGCAGGCCAACCGGTGAGCTTGAAGGCCCGGCCGCGCGGGTTCGAATAGATGCGCCAGCCTTCACCCGGATCGGAAGGACAGACGTAGGCCGCCCCGTTCCCGGAGACGAGAAGCGAGAACTCCTTTCCGTACCTGTCGAACCACCACGAGTCACCGTCGCACCCGCCCTCCCAGAGCTCACGCACCGAAAACGGGACCCGGTATCGTTTTATTGAGCCTTGCCCCTCATCCGTAGGCCTCTCTTCCATGTCCCCCTCCCCTGTTCTCCATCGCTTTACCTGTCCGAACGTGCCCTCTCTTAAGCAAGAGGCGTGCCAACCTCCCACGCGCAGAAGATGCCTTTAAGTGGGCGCAAAGCGCATTGGGCTTTTCCGCTTCATGCGGATCGTGTGAAGCGTGTGAAAAGAGGTGTGAAGTGAACGGTTGCAGCGAGTTTCGGTTTTACCTATGTTTGAAGCTCCATGGAGATTTTCAAGAAGCACCCGTTTTTCGCTGTGTTTCTCGCGGCCGTGTTTCTGGCGGCAATCGCCTGTTATTCCCTTGCCGCCGCTTCGGAAAACACCCAATCGGACAAAGAAAAGATCAGGATCTGCTTCGTGACCGGCTCCAACCCGGACAGGGTCGTCATGCAGTGGTACCCGATGATCACGTATCTCACCGACGCGGTCGGGAAACCCTTCGATATTATCGTGCGCGACTCCTACGAGGACATGCTGGCCGACTACAGGCGCGGCGAAATAGACCTCGTGATGGGCGGGCCGTTCAACTACGTGACCACGAAGAAAAAAGCCGGCGCCACCCTGGTCGTGGCCGCGGAACGCGGCGACGCCGAGAAGCTGAAGGGCATCATAGCGGTGAGAAAGAACAGCCCGTTAAAGAGCATAGAGG
>DAONII010000191.1:0-3411 GCA_035405085.1 bacterium
AGCCAGCTCATCCTGTCGTCCGAGGGGTAGCCGGTCGGCAGAAAGCTCGCGTCGGCGAAGAGCCTCGGGGATAGCCATGCCCCGGCCCCGATCTTCCCCTGGTGGCGGGGTATCGAGCCGGCGCCTGAGAATAAAAAGTCGTCGAACGAGTATCCCGCCGTCACCTGGGCGTGATCGGCCAACGGCTGGGAGATGGTCCCTCCGGCGCTTAAGCGCTTTATGTGCGTGTCGCGGGAGTCTGAGCGCGCATAGAGCCAGCTCGCGTGGGGAACGAAAAGGCGTTTCGAGCGCATCAGCCCGATCTTTTCCAGGCTGTCCTCTGCGCGGAAGTGCCAGGGCTGTTTCTCGAGGATCCTGCCGAAGTTTTCGGCCGCATCCTTCCACATCCTCTGGTATCCCTCGACTTGCCCCAGGTCGAAGCGCCCCTCCACGTTTTCCGGCTCGGAGTCGAGGAGACGGCGGTAGCGTTCGATGGACTTAAGAACCCACCCGTTCCAGAAAGCCTCCTTGCCGTCGCGTTCGAGCGCTATGCCCTCCACGCCGCTCTTTTCATAGGCTTCGTCGTAGGCATCTATCGCGTCCCCGAATTTCTTCCACCAACCGAGGACCCTGGCCTTCTGCCTAGCGACTTTCGGGTCGAAGCGGATCGCAAGCGACGCGTCATAGCTCTCGACCGCCTCTCCGTAGCGGTCGTCCCAGGACAGGACGTCCGCGCGTTCCGAGAGGGCTGCTGCGTTTTCAGGATCCGCCGCGATCGCCGCGTCGAACTCGGCGATGGATTCGGGATATCTCTTCCCGTATGAGAGAACCCTCGCGAGTTTCAGCCTCGCCTCCTGGTTCGAGGGCTCGGAGGCGAGAATTCTTCGGAGATGTTCCTCCGACATCGCGAGATCGCCCGTGGCCTCGGCGAGCTTGGCCAGTTTCTTCTCCGCCTCCGTGGCGAACCTCGGATTGCGTTTCGCCGCCTCGTATTCCCGCATCGCGCAGCTGTAATCCTCCGTCCAGAAGCAGATGTCGCCCATCTCCAGCCTGGCCCTGGCGTCGTTCGGATGGGAGCCGATATATGATCTGTAGCGGACGAGCGCCTCGTCGTATTTCTTCTGCCAGGAGAGAACGCGCGCGAGTTTGAGCTCCAGCGGTTGGGCCCCGACAACCGCCGGCAGGAGGAGGGCCGCCGCGAAAAGAACTGCGAAAACGGCCTTTTTCATCTGACCCTTCCTTTCGGCCTGCCGAGTATCATCTCGTAGTTTCTCTGCGCTTCCGAGAACTTGCCCTGCCACGAAAGCACGTCGCCGAGCTTCTCACGAAGCGCCGCGTTTGAGGGATCCGACTTTAGCATCCCCTTCAGAATCGACTCCGCCTCGGAAAACCTTCGGTTTCTTATCGCCAGGTCCAGGAGTATGGACTGGGCCGCCGCGCTCCCCGGTTTCTCTTTCAGTATTTTGTGCGCGAGATTCTCTGCCCGCTCGTCCATCCCCGCGGCCGCGAAGGATGCCGCCGCCTCAGCCGTGACATCGGGGGAGGGGGCTGCCTCGGCCATCATCCTCTCATAGATGCCGGCCGCCTCGGCGGCGTTTCCGGAGGCGAGATAGGCCTGGGCGAGCTCCCTCGTGGTCTCGCCGGTCAGCTGCTTCGCTTCGGCGAGCCTCTTAAGGTGGGGCAGCGCCCCTCTGAAATCCCCCCTCCACGAGTAAGTGCGCGCCAGCCCGGCCACGGCGCCGGGCTCTTCGGGCCATCGCTCCAGTATCCCTTCGTACATCGTTTGCGCCTCTTCGTAGCGGCCCGCCCAGAGGCTGATGTCCGCCTGCGCGACGCGTATCGCGGAGTCGCTCGGGTATTCGCCGGCCGCCTTCGCCGCCAGATCGATCGCAGAGCTCCACTCCTTCTTCGCGGCGAAGCACCCGGCCAGGCGGACGATCGCCTCTATGTCCCGCGGCGATATCGCAAGCGTCCTTTCGTAATACTTTATCGCCGAGTCGTAGTCCCCTCTCTGGGCGTGGTATGCCGCGATGGCCTTGAGTGCGGGCGGAAATCCTGGATAGCGCAGTTCGATGTAGGAGAAGAGCTTCTTCGCCTCCTCCTCCTCTCCGATCTCGGAGAGGGCTCTCGCGAGGCGCACTAGAGCCTCCTGGTGCAGCGGGTCCTTTGCGAGATACCTGCGATAGAGCGCTATCGCCTCCTCTCGTTTCCCTTCCCAATATAGAACGTCCGCCAGAGACAGGGTCGTCTGGAGGTCGGAGGGCCTCTCATCCAGCATTTTCCTGTAGGCGGCTATGGCCTCTTGCCTATCTCCGCTCCATGCGAGGATGTCCGCGAGCCCGCGGCGCGCCACCGCGTTGTTCGGGTCGAGTTTAATAATTCGGTCGAAGCAGAGCTTTGCGCGCGCGTAGTTTCCGCTCCAGAGCGAGGCGAGCCCCATGTCCTGCAGGGCGGCCCGGAAGTTTGGACGGCTGGCCAGCGCCCTCTCGAGATAGGGAATCGCCATGTCCGGCAGGCGGTTCATCAGCAGCCTGTGCCCCTTCGCGTAGTCTATCCCGGCCCGGTTAACGTGGTGGTAGAACCAGGTCGTGGCGACGGCCGTAAAGGCCAGAAAAAGGGCGAGCAGGGCATATTTTCTCATCCCGCCGATAATTAAGCGTTTTTTGAGTTCCTGGCAAAGGAATTAATCGCTTTTTTTAGTCCGATTTTGCGCAACCTTTAGGGCCTTCGCCCGATAAGTTAGGTGGCAGCGCGTTTTGCAGTTTATCCGCGCTTGCGTTGGAGTGCTCTATGGGTTAGCAGGATATCGTATAGGGAGGCTTTTGATATGCTTACACTTGCGATTGCCGCCGTCGGTTTCACGATCGCCGTGATATCGGGTTGCGGCAGAAACGGCTACGACGACTACAACGGTGGAGGCCGTCTCGACGACGAGAACAGGCCCGATTCCGATGCGGTGGATATCGCCGACGATATCGTCGACGATATCGCCGACGATGCGGACGTAGCAGATCCGAAGGTCCGCGACGGCTTCAACGGCAACTTCTCCACGCCGACTGACGCGTATCTCAAGTGCCAGATCAAGGACATGGACGTCTCCGGCAGCGACCTGCTCGTGCAGTGCGGCGCCGTTTCGAACTCGACGTTCAGGGTCTCGATACCCTCGGATCCGCTCGCGTCCTCTTACGCGCGAATCGCGGGCGGCGCCCCGATGAGGATAGGGCTCGACGACGGGAGTTACCACGTCGTGAATTCGGAACAGGTCGTCGAGTCCGGCGTCGGAACGTTCGTTCCGTTCAACCTCGAGGGCGTTCCCGAGATCTGCGGCGTGGCTTATTCGGGCGCCGAGGGCAAGACCGTGAGCATGCTCCTCGACCCGGTGGAGGGCGAGACCGAAGATGAGAGCGTCTCCCCGCTGATGGTGCGATCGGC